>NZ_WXWT01000391.1:0-17543 GCF_009904725.1 Vibrio sp. V43_P6S15P86 | reverse complement strand
GTGCACGCTCAGACATGATGCTGTCCACATCCACACGAGCGGTTTCCTGATCGTTCGCCGCATAGTGTTTGATGGTGCCCGATACGCCTGCTTTGCTTAAACCACGAGTCTGCGCTGCCGCCATTACGCCCGTCATAAACGGATCTTCAGAGAAGTACTCGAAGTTACGTCCATTCAAAGGGTGACGATGAATATTAATGCCAGGGCCAAGCAAGGTATCAATGTGGTTGGCACGCAACTCTTCACCAATCAGGAAGAAAAGCTCTTCGTTTAGAGCAGAGTTCCAAGTACAACCAAGCAAAGTGCCAATTGGTACCTGCGTTGCCTTGTGTCCACTGTCCATACGAATACCTGACGGGCCATCTGCTGCCGCTGCCGTTGGAATACCAAGTTCAAACAGGCTGTCCGACACACCACCAAACGCGGCGGCCGTTCCCGGCGTCACTTTCGGACTGCACATACCTTCACCACGAACGATAGTGGCAAGTTGCTCCGGTGACATCTGCGCAACAAAGTCCTCTAGGCTCGCTTTGCCTTGTTTCACATCCATCAACTTAATGCCTTGATTACCGGTCAGTTCGAACGTGCGAGGCATATTAGCTTGGATACGCTCAGCTAAAGAAACGCTGCGTTGTGGCGTCATTTCATGGCTCATCGCATACGTGCCATTGTCGCTCTTTTGTGCAGGCTTCATGCGTTCAAATTCATGGATTGGCGCGCAAGCTTCACTCAATACTTCAACGACTAATGTGTCATCCAATTGGAACGTCGCCGCAACTGGCTTAGCGTGACGTACACTTTCACCAATACAGAACTGGTAGCAACCTGCTTCCAGCACATAACAGCTGCGATGTCCGGTCGCGCCGCTGTCATCGTAAGAAGCGAGCAAAGCAACAGGTACTGAGATACGAACCAACTCACTCGCGCCAGGCTTAAGTGTTTGTGTTTTCGCAAAGCCCGCCAACACGCGAGCAGGTTTACCTAGCTTGCCTTGGGGCGCTTCAACATAGAGCTGCACCACTTCTTTCGCAGCAAATTCAGAGCCAACGTTGCTTACTTCAACATCAAAGTGCAGCACAGCGTCTGCGCCTTGCCCTTCAGTTGTGAACTCGACCAAATCACGGCTGAAATCGGTGTACGATAGGCCAGCGCCAAACTCAAACTGCACCACTTCAGGATTGAAGGTTTCAAAGTAACGGTAGCCCACGTAGATATCTTCAACGTAGATGTTACGGTCTTTACGCCCAAAGTTCGCCGATGATGGGTAATCAGCAAGATCGTAAGCAATCGAATCGGTCAAACGTCCACTTGGTGATTGCTCGCCAGAAACGATATCCGCCAAACCATGACCGCCTTCCATACCCGCAGCCCAACTGTAGAGCACACCTTTGATGGATTGATTGCCTTCGATGGTGTTTAACCACGCCATGTCCATGATGTTGGTGACGTTCATCACCACAATCACGTCGTTGAAGTAGCGATTGACCTTGGCGATCATGTCCGCTTCTTCTGTAGTTAAACGGTAGCTGCCCGGCTCGTTGGCGTTGTCTTGGTCTTCACCAGCGGTACGACCAATAAACACCATGGCTTTGTTGGAGCTCAATGCCGCTTTGGCAACAAGTTCATCAGTCAGTGGCATTTCCTGTTGGAACCAAGGTTCCGCCGCCCAGCCACCGCCGCCATCGTCAAATGGGTGCTCTGCAATCCAATCTTGATAGACCGCAACCAAATCTTCATTCAAACGGACCTTTGCATTAGCGCGCAACCCGTCTAGCGCACTGATCGCGTAGGGCACATTCACTGCCCCGCCCGAACCTGTGCCGCTGCGGTGAGTATCAATTTGGCAGCGACCAAACAGAGAAAGAGTGTCTTGCGCGGTCAGAGGTAAAACTGCGTCATTATTTCTGAGAAGTACAATCCCTTCTGCTGCCGCTTGTCGGCTTACAGGGACGAGGTTCTTTTGCGCTTGGCTAATTTGTTTATTGTTCATACACAACCCACAACCGTTCATTTCTATTTCGTATTTCAGCGCGCTGAATGACAAAGGATCACTAAAGTCGCGCAAGTCGTTATTGGCATCGTGCTTTTCGCCAGCTAAACAGGCATTGAAGGCAAGTTAAAAAACGTCGCCAGCCCAGCAAAAACGTGCAAAAAACGTCGATGAGAATTCGTTTTTCTATGGGGAAATAGTATGCTGACCGGATGCGCCATTCTACCAAAATGGCGACAGTAAAAAGGAATATCGCGACATGAGCATCATCTACCAACTCAAAGCACATCAGAAGCACAGTCATCTCAAGTTTGCCTACGTCGACGGACATCACCATTGTGATTTTGCCGCGCACAAACATGACTTTTCTGAACTGTTTTTAGTGGTCAGTGGCAGCGGTAAGCACACAGTCGCGGAATACGAATACCCGCTACACAAAGGCGATGTATTTGTGATTAATGGCGACATCGAGCATGGCTTTCGAGACGTAAACAAACTCAAGATCATTAACTTGATGTTTGACTCCAACACGCCGTTTTTTGAAATACCTTCGATGCGCCAGTTGTCCGGCTACCAAGCCATGTTCAAAGTAGAACCTATCGCGAGACAAACCACCGAGTACAAAGCAAAACTGACCCTAGACCGTCAGCAATTGCCAGAAATCGAACGCCTTTTGTCAGATTTGAAGTCGGAATATGAAGCCTCACAGCCTGGATTTGAAGTCATGCTAACCAGCTTAATGCAGCAGTTGGTGATTGCTCTTTCCCGAATGTATCAAGACCAAAGCCAAGAGTTACCACAAACCACACTTGCACTCAGCCGAGCCTTGGTATTTATTGAGCAGCACTTCAGTGATGTCGGCGTAAACAGCGATGCAATTGCGAAGGCAGCCTTCATCAGTAAACGTCAGCTAGAAAGGCTATTTCGCCAGTTTTTAGACACATCACCGAACCAGTATTTACGTGATGTGCAGTTGAACTACGCGACAAAGTTATTGTGTGAAGAGAACGAGCGATCGGTACAGCACATCGCCGAACAGTGTGGATTTTCAGACAGCAACTATTTCTCGAAATGCTTTAAACAGAAGTTTCAGCACAGCCCAAGAAGTTACCGCAAAGAACATTTCTTACAGGCATAAAAAAAGCCGCTATGCCAGCGGCTATGAATGGGCAACCATCCACTGCAATATAATCGAGCTCCCCCGTTATGTACTTAGTCACTTACAACGCCATAATGTTAAGTAAACTATGTATGTTCTCGCATATTGCTAAAGGGATTTGATGCGGCTCCCCAAGAACCGCATCTGAGTTAAGAACTAAAAGGTGATTACCACCAAGCTTCAAACATTGCGCCAACCGTAAGCGTATCTACGTCAGTTGCCACTTTTTCACCGCTGTCATTAAAGCCAGTGTACTCGTTATCTGCATTACCCACTGTTGCGTAGAAACGTAGCATTGGACGAGACCAGGTTTCAGGACCGATCGCCATATTTTGTGACAGCGTCATTTTCCAAGAGCTGTTCGTAGCATCAAAGTCATCGTAATCCACAACGCTGTAACCTGCTTCTAGCCAAGTAGAGTGGATGTCGTTCCATTGGTAAGTAGGACGAACGATCGCGTTGTAGTTTACGCGGCTATCTGTACCTTCAACTTCAAGCGATTGGTATGCAGCCAAGTATTGCACACCTAATTTGTCAGTAAGAGAAGTGCCGCCATCAAAACTCACTAGCAGTGCATTCTTGCCTTCTTCTAACATATGGCTGTAAAGAACACTGTCTGTGGTGTTATCAGAGTAACGAACAACTAAACGTTGACCAGCAACGGATAACTCACCTGCAACTTGGTAAGCCGTCAAGTCATCACCATCGAGCTTTTCTGATGCAAAGCCGTAGTTCGCATATAGGCTTAGATTCGCAGATTCACCTAGCTGAATACCGTGTAGCTTACTGGTGATTGCGTAACGGCCTGTATCGCCAACCATATCACCTTCGATTTCTCCTACAGCACCGAAGTCCAGTTTCGCCCCACCTAGGTTAAGGTTGTAGAAACCCGCACCCTGGCCATCGTGTGTCATCCAAAAGTAATCGTTCAAATCTGTTTGTGGACGTTGGTGAAAGTCACGACCAGCCCAAACGTAAAGGTCTGGCTGCGACTCAAATAGGTTTGTTGCACCAGCATACATCTTCTTCACGTTTACGCCGCCATCATCAGCCCAAGAAGAGTCAGCCCAATGGTCTAGCATCAAAACGATATCCCAAATCGCACCGCCATCACTCTTAAACGCTTTCGCTAATTGGAACTCACCACCGTTGCCTTCGTTACCTAAACGGCCTGTTGCATTCGCATTCAATGCACCGAACGTACCTACGGTTTGAGCGTCGCTGCCTTGGTAATGCGCGCCGTAACGAGCGTAACCAGAGAACACTATACCCAGAGGAACTTCTGTTTCTGGTGTTAATACGGCAGGTTGTTGATCGTAAACGTAGCCAGATTCGATTTTCGTTTCTAGTTCTTGAATTCGTTTTTCAAGCGCTTCTACATCAGAATTTGCAGCAAGAGAAGGTAGAGAAGCAAACGAAGCCGCCACTGCTAAGGTAAGAGGTAAAACTTTAAAGTTTTTCATGATAACTCCATCATTATTATATTTTGCATTTTCAAGAAAGCGCTTTCTTAATGGGGCAAAATTTTTTGCCTAAAATGAGCAAATTGAGCCAGATTTGAGAGAAAAAGACAGAAACCCTCAAACCATTAGCAAAAAAGCCATTCCCTAACGCTTTTGACGGCATTATATGGACAAAAATCGAGCTAAAAAGTGATCAAACTCACCAAGAAAGCGTTTTCTTAGTGTATAGATCACATCATTGAAAGGTTTGATCCTTGAGTTGAATGATTGATCCGTCAATTAACAAAAAAGCTCATCTCGTAAGATGAGCTTTGATTCATAGTCTCAATTCAATCGTGTCAATTAGGGGGCAACAAAACGAATATTGCGTAATTTAACGTGTAGGTTTTCTCCACCTAGCCCTTCTAAAACAAATGGGTTGGTTACGCTATTCACATCAAATTGACTTCCTGGTGAGAAACGATTCTCCGCAGCAATAAAGTCAACAACTGGAATAGCGTATGTATGCCATTGCCCATCAGCCAGTAGCCCTTGAGGGGAATCAGCTAACGCAATATCACTCACATTTGGCCAACCGCTATCCATCTTTATCAAGACATCTGAATTACTGCCTAAATCAACAATATTGATATCAAACTTTAACACCCAGTTTGCGTATCGACTCATGTCCAGTGCTGACTCAGCGGTAAAAAATAGGTTTCCTGCACCACTAAACTGCGCATCGAGCACCCCATCTGAAAAGTTACGGCTGTCAGGAGCATCAGCGGTATAACCATCCAATGTAAACCCTTCTACTATGCTGTCAGTCGCGATAATCAAAGGCTTGGTAAACACTAGGTTGTCGACTTTAAACGCGAGATCAACATTGTTGACGGGTTCAAATACCACGGGGTTGCTTACGCCAGTGATGGAAAAACTATTGGCACCTGCAGCAATAAAGTCATTAACGGAGAAAACAAATGACCGCCACTCGCCTACCGCTGGTAAATGTGCGAATGGGATATCAATAGGAGCTAACGCTGGATAACCACTATCCATTTTTACCGACAATGCGCTAGCGTTCCCCGACACCAAGCTCAAATCAAAACTCAAATCACCATCAATAAACTCACTCATATCGAGTGCACCATTAAGTGATTCGATGTATGCATTGCCGTTATCAACAATCGAGATATTAATCAGGTTATCAGCAATGGTTCGGGTATCATTACTGCCGTCATCCCAACCATTTAAATTAAAGCCATCTAGCAAGTCACCACTTGCAAATAATGGCAGCGACATAGCAGAAAGATCCACTTCCTTCGGGAAGTCTGGTTCTACAACGCCCTCATTCGTAACCGCGGCGTCAGACGCCGGTGTCGCACAACCTTTACCAGTTTCAGGGTCGACAGTGCATTGATAAATGCGTACGTAATCTACCTGCATTTCCGCTTGTTCAATACTTGCATCAATCCCACCATCATTAACGGATGACGGCCAACTTCCCCCCATAGCAAGATTTAAAATCAGATGAAACTTCTGGTTGTATGGCGCATCCTCAGCACCACTTATCCAATTACCTTCATCATCCTGGTAGTGGCTCCACCAGCCTTCACTGGTTTGTGTGGCATAGTGGACATCATCCACATACCAGCGGATTTCACCCTGCTCCCACTCAATAGCGTAAGTATGAAAATCATCGGCCGGGCTAATGTTCTCATCACCAAAATCGTACTCTTCACCCGAGTAAACATTGTTCGGCCACGCTTTACCGTAATGAAGGGTACCATGAACACGATTTTCTATTTTCTCGACCCCTTCGTGCTGATAAGTGGTACCCAGGTTGACGGCTTCCATGATGTCAATTTCCCCTGATGCAGCCCATCCTCCATACACATAGTCTGTTGGTAGCATCCAGATTGCAGGCCAGGTGCCTTGTCCTAGGGGTAACTTCGCACGAACCTCAAAGCGCCCGTATTTCCAATCACCTTTATTCATCGTTCGTAAACGAGCGGAAGAATAAGGTAGTGTCGTCAACGTTTCGCCATAACCATCTGAACCTTCTACACTGTCTGGCCCCGTGGTATCACCTTTTATCACTCGAATGGTCAGCTTGCCGTCTTGAACAAATGAATTTTTAGCATCATCGACATAACACTGCTGCTCAGCATTGCCTCCTCCCCAACAGTTCTTCTCGTGATTCCACTTTTCACTGTCAATTTCTTCGCCATCAAACTCATCACTCCAAACTAATGCCCAGCCGTTCCCAACGCTCGGCTCTACCGTGTCACTAGAACTACTGTTACACCCAACTAGAGACAGAGACAGCAAGCTGGTGGTAACAACCAATACGTCCTTTTTCATTTTCGTTTCTCCTATTTCGCACGCAAAAGAAAGCGCTTTCTTGCTAGTGCAATAAAAAAGATGGATAATCCATCTCACAATAAACGTTAAAGGTATGGTTTAATTCCATAAGCATATGAATAACCATACAATGAGTTTCAATTAATAGAGTCTAGTAATGGTTTGGCTTGGTGTATGTGATCCCAACACCTATGAAAGCACTTTCTATTGCCGCAGTTCACATTTGAGCTTAATTTATAAACCGATTATCCTCAGTAACCTCAAGGTGCTTGGGGATATCACTCGCACAGAGCGCGATCAAGTCGACAAATGTGATGTACTCCCTATGAGGAATAGGGAACGGCGAGTAACATAGTTCAATAATTAAAATGGATAAGGTACTTCCCATTGATCACGATTAAAGAAGTCTCTGAGCTGGCAAAAGTTTCTCAATCTACCGTCTCACGAGCACTAAATGGTCACCCAACGGTAAAAGAAGCAAACCGAAAAAAGGTATTTGCAGCAATAGAAAAGCTTGGCTACAAACCAAATGCGTTTGCTCAGGCCTTGGCATCTAGCCGATCAAATAGCATCGGGATGCTGGTTGGCTCTTTAGATGGCCCTTTCTATGGCCCTTTAATGCACCATGCGGAAAACACCGTTAGAGAAAGCAACAACCACCTAATCGTGACCAGCGGTTTAGAATCACATTCACGTGAAATCGATTCAATTAACTTCCTGCGTTCTAAGCAAGTCGACGGTTTGATCATTCATTCAGACATGCTGTCAGACGATGAATTGATTGAGGTTATTGAAAAGACACCATCTACCATCGTACTCAACCGTTACATTCCTGAAGTGGCGGACAAATGCATCTTTATCGATAACGAGCTCGGCGGCTATCTGGCAACCAAACACATGCTAGAAAACGGTCACACGAAAGTGGCTTGTATTACAGGTCAGCTAAGTAAAATAGACAGTCGTGACCGCTTGCAAGGTTACCGGAATGCGCTTGCAGAGTTTGGCATCGCCTATGATACGAACTTAATTGTGGAAGGCCGCTTTGACCATGAAGAACGAGGTCTCAACCACACATGTGCTCGGCGGTTACTTGACCGTGATCCCGAAATCACCGCCATATTCTGTCATAACGATAACATTGCACTTGCCGTGTATGATGTGGCTTACGAACGCGGCTTAGAAATTGGCAAAGACATTTCCGTTGTCGGCTTCGATAACGACAGTCACAGTCAGCACATTAGACCAAAACTCACCACGATAAACTTCCCTGTGCAAGAAATGGGCTGCGAAGCAGCGCAAGGGGTGATTGCGTTAGTGCATAAGCAAGAGCGTCCGCTGAAGCATAAACTGACGCCAGAGTTAATCGTGCGAGAATCCGTCGGGAAACGATAATCTCAGTTAAGCACTCGCTACGAATTTTCCGGTTTAATGCCAATACAAAAAGGCCCCGATTGAGTCGGGGCCTTTGCTTATCTCGCTATTTTACACTCGCAGTAATGATGCCGGAATCGACACAACGACTTTCTCTATCTCTCCTGAGCGAGCAAAGATGTGGTTGCTCAACTCTTTCGAGAGCATTAAGCCTTCTACTACTCGATGCTTACCGTTCGATTTAGTTAACGTCACGCCGGCTTGAATGTCCGATGCAACCAATTGATACACAAACGGCACTTGGCATAAAGTGAATGCCAGCTGATCTTTCTCAATCACGTAGCTTTGTGTCTGACCTGCCACATTTTGACAAGAAAAAGACGCCGATTCCGTCAAAAATTCATGACGATGAAGCAGTCGTGGATCGATGTGAATCTCGCCCTCTTCAACCAAAATACCTAGCTCGGTAAAGCGCGTAATGATCTCTTCTTTCACTTGGCCTGTCATACCCGGCTGCTGCGCACCTGCATGTTTTGGTGTATGTGAATACGGGTCCGTTGGGAATGCGCCGTATTTTTCTGGCGTTTTATTAAAACCAATCCCAGCACGTACTCGGTAGTAGTATTCCGCCAGCTTTTGCGTCTCTTCACTATCGGCATCGAGTTCACGCGCCGCCAAATAGTTTTCTTGTACCGCCAGCAGCAGTTTGGACACCATATGCCAGTAAATACAACCCAGCCCTTCGTAACCAAACATGGTGCCAGAGCGACCAGTAAAGGCTTTGTGATTGAACACGTCTTCGTACAGCGCTTCAACCGCTTCCCACGCTTCTTCTGACACGTCAGCATACTCAACACGCAGTTGCTGAATCTGTGCTTTGAGGTAACCGCTGTTTTCTAGGCTAGCATGGAAGTGAAACTGACCTTGCTCATCCACATTCACCAAGCGTTGATCGCCCTTGCTTAACATGGTGCTTAATACTGGTGCCGCATTAACTTGCGCGGCTGTTAGGCTGTTCTTGTTCATGAACGCGCTTAAATCACGATCTGGGTAGAGCATGAAGCTGTTCTGATCTTCTCGGTACATCTCGCTAGCAAACAAGTTGTCTAACAATGTTACTGCCTGAGCTGGCGTAAGGACACCTGCACTCAATACCGCGACTTGGCCTTCCAGCATTGGATACAACTCTTCTACCTGTAGGCTTTCTGACGAATAAGTCAGGATATTGTAGGCATTGAACAGACCATCTTCGCGCAAATTACTGGCGATGCTGGCATCCAACACGGTTAAACTGACGTCAAGCAATTGCTGAATCACCGACGCTTCTACCGTAGTTTTGCCCGAGAAGCCGTTCACACGGTATACGCGTCGACGGAAATCTTCTGCCGCTTTTTCAAGCTGAGTCAGAATCGCTTTGCGAGTTTGGCGCGTTACGGTTTCTTGGCGAATCTCTTTTGCCGCTTCCGACAAGATACGGGTGGTTGATAATAGCCACTCAAACACCTCTTTCGACATGCTTACCGAGGCTGGTGCTTCCGCTAACAATTGCTGTAAGAACGCCACGTAGCGACGCATGTAGTAAAGCGTTACCATCGACAGGCCATTGCCCACAATTGCATTGTTTGCGTCGTTCCATTCTGGGCGCTGTGTATTGAGCCAAATACCGCCATCAAGCACCAAGTTGCTCAGTTTCGCCAACAGGGGCACCAGCACTTTCTCGGTCAGGTTGACCATATACACATCGTTGTTACTACCCAGCACCAAACGACCATCACTGCCTATCGCATCCACGCGTTGTTCGATACTGTGTTGCAGATCATCGTTAAACGTCACGGTATCTTTGGGATTCGCGAACAGCTTATCGACATCGCACAACTCGTAAGGCACGTTGGCGTAACTAAACACATCGGATTGCATCATCGCCAATAGATCATCACGCTGATACTTGTTTGCCAATTCTAGGAACTTCAGCAAGTAGATAATTTGGTGGTCACCCCAGTAGCCAATATTGCTCCATGGGTCATCTGGTTCCAGCATTTCCCAATCAATGCCATCTTTGGTGATGCGGTACGGATTGTAACCGTCCATTGTGGATGCGTTGACAAACTTCGCCAAGAAAGACTGAATGAAGCCCGGGTAGCTGAGCGCAATCGCCTCCCAGTTCTGGAAGATGTCGCGCCAGTTGCCTTGGTAGGAAAGTAAACGCTCACCGTTGTCGTCTTTGAGTTTGATTTCGTAGTGGTTCCAAGGGCGGCTTGGATCGCCGTGGCGACGACCGAATGTCAGCGGTAGATATTCGTAGCTTAGACGGATTAACTGCGCGTCCTCACTTTGTTTAGCCAAGCTGACGAGCTCTGCATGAGTAAACTGCTCCGGCAAATCAGCAAATAAGCCTGCGTGACGCTCAAACACAAGGCGGTTGGCGTTGCGAATCGTCGCCAGCACATCTTTCTTATCTAAGGTATAGTTATTCTCAAACACCCCACCGCGCATGTTATTGAACAATACGTTAGCGTAGTGATGCACACTGGTCTCTTCTTCTGCGGTGATTTGCCACGCGTCTGCACCGGACATCAAACTGATCAATTCTTGCTGGTTGGCCGCGATGCTCTGCTCAACTTGTTGTGTCATGTTAACGGGCTGCGCAAGACGATTTCGCATCGCCGTCACATCGCTATGGTTCTTGTCGATGTCCGCAATGATCAACCACGATTTGCTCTGATTAGCTTCGAGCTTGATGGACTTATGGATCAAGTAGCTGCCACGTACGCCTTTAGTCAGAGTTTCATTCTTGATTTCACGCCCTTGACGGAACGCGCTCACTTGGCTGCTGCTGAGTAAGCGCTGACCATAATCGTTATCGACACTGAACACGGTGGTTGCGAGCAAAGATTCCGCTGGCTCAGCGCGATCACTGAGTTTTGCGTACATGGTAAACAGCGCTAGTGAGCTGCCATCAAGCAGCTCATTCCATTTGTAGGCATCCACCAACGCACTGCGTGTTTGCAGTGCAGACAGTGGCGCGCCAGATGGCAATAAGTTTTGCAAGCCATCAATCAACTCAATCTCTCGAGTTGTGCCTGACAGATCGGTGATTTGCGAACGACGAACAAAACCAAACTCTTCACTGGTGTTCCAGCTGTATTGGAATTTCAGCTTTAACGTGTGGTTAAGCTCTTCGAAAACAATCTTGTCGCCAATGGTATTTTTGTAAAGATGACGCTCAACTTGGTACAACCCATCATGATGGCGGTTGAACGGTTCCCACATCGCCATGCCTTGTTCACGCGCCACTTTGATGATGGTTTTTGAACCGGTATTTTCTGCGTTCTCGTGAATGTGGTCGACAGATTTGTATGGGAACAACGCGTTCTCAGGACGAATACGTCCTGCCGACAAACTGCCCGTGGATGAAATGAATAGCCAATGGTCGCTGGCAGATACGACACTAATAAAAAACGGGTTCATTTGGTCGACGTGCGAAATCTTGTAGTATCGTTCGCCGTCCAAATCGACGAAACTTCCCTCTACGGCTGGGCAAGAATAATGTTCAAAAGTCATAATGTTCTTCCAAAAAATCATGAAAGCGCTTTCTTTTGCGCTTTTTTTTAATAAGCGAATTGGCGCTCTTTATCCTAAGTGGTGACAACGTGCGTAGTGTTCTTCACCAACCTTGGTGGCTTCAGGGACCGACTGCGTGCACACTTCAGTGGCTTTTAGACAGCGACTCGCAAACGGACAACCGACACTGCTCGGCTTCCACAATGGGATTTCACCTTTCTTCGCCATCAAGTCGCGCTTACCGGAGTTACCCACTTCTGGCACCGCAGAAAGCAGTAACTGAGAATACGGGTGTTGCGGATTTTGCGTTACGCTGTCGCTGTTGCCCCACTCGACCATATGACCCACGTACATTACGGCGGTTTTCTCCGCGAAGTAGCGTGCGGTTGCTATGTCATGGGTGATGTACATAAAGGAAATGCCGTGCTTATCTTTCAGATCCGACATCAAGTTCAGAATACCCAAGCGAACTGATACATCGAGCATTGAGATAGGTTCATCTGCCAGAATCACTTCGGGATCGACCGCAATCGCACGGGCAATGGCGACACGTTGACGCTGACCACCACTGAGTTCGTGCGGGTACTTTTCTGCGGTTTCCTTCACTGGTGACAGGCCAACCAGGTCCAGTAGCTCATAAACCAGCTTTGGAATGGCATCTTTTTCCGCACGTTTGTGAATCAACAAAGGACGTGCGATATGGTGATAAATGGTATGTACTGGGTTTAATGAACCAAACGGGTCTTGGAAAATCATCTGCACCTGGCGCGCATACTCCAACTCGCCATGCTGTTTGATGTAGTCCCCTAGGTCTTGGCCTTTAAAGGTCACCTCACCGTCGGTTTTATCGTAGATGCGCGTCAGAACGCGCGCACCCGTGCTTTTGCCTGATCCAGATTCGCCGACAATGGCAAGTGCTTCGCCTTTGCGCAGTTCAAAGGTGACGTCATTCACCGCACGCATCAGATTGCTTTTCGCTGACTGGCCGATTGGAAAGTCTTTGACGAGATTCTTAACTGAGAGAATCACTTCTGGGTTAGTTACGTTATCCATTCTTCTCTCCGATTACATCAAATGGCATGACACTAGGTTGCCGTTATTGACTGGCACCAAGGTTGGATCGCTCTTCTGGCACTCTGCAAAACATGCATTGCAACGTGCTTGGAAGTTACACCCTTGCGGGATTTTCAGCAGGTTCACAGGGTTACCCGGAATGCCGTATAAACGCTCTTTCGGCCCATGAATAGTTGGGAAAGATGAAATCAAACCTTTGGTGTATGGGTGTTGAGGATCACCAAATACGTTTTTGGCATCACCCAGCTCAATCAAGTTACCCGCATACATCACCCCGATACGATCGGCGATTTCGCCCATCAAGCTCAAGTCATGACTGATGAACAGAATCGAGAAGCCAAACTTGCTCTTCAGCTCGTACAGTTCGTTAAGGATTTCACGCTCTACCACCACATCAAGTGCCGTCGTTGGCTCATCCATGATGATCAGTTTTGGCTCCAGCGCGAGCGCTACGGCAATCACCACACGCTGACGCATGCCGCCACTCAACTGGTGCGGGAAGCTCGCCATGCGGTCACCGTGAATACCCACTACGCCAAGCAGTTCAACCGCACGCTCATACGCTTGTTGGTAGGTCACTTTGCGGTGCGCAAGAATCACGTCAGTTAATTGCTCGCCAATAGTGATCACTGGGTTAAGCGAGTTCATCGCGCTTTGGAATACCACCGAAACGTCGTTCCAACGAAAATCACGCAGTTGTTTGTCGTTCATCTTCAACACGTCCTGACCTTTGTAGAGGATTTCCCCTTCAGAGATCAGCGCAGGCGCTTTATGCAAACGCGAGATAGCAAACGCCAAGGTACTTTTGCCACACCCAGATTCACCCGCAATCCCCAAAGTTTCACCCGGTGCAATACTGATGCTGACGTTGTTCACCGCACGAGCCACACCGTTTGGTGACACGTAATCTACGCATAGGTTGTTAATTTCTAATAAGTTGCTCATCTTAGACCTCGGCGCTTATCTGCTTCTTTTTTCAGTTTGTGCCACAGCTTGATGTGTGGGCCAGTACGAAGTTTTGGGTTACTCACTTGGTCAATCGACATGTTGATCAGTGCCAGTGCACCACCTGTGATTGCGAGAGCCATCGCAGGGACTAACATTTCCCACCAAGCGCCGGTGTATAGAGACGAAGACGTTTGCGCCCAGTACAACATCGAACCCCAGCTCACCTCTGTTGCATCACCCAAACCTAAGATACCGAGGCCTGCTTCTGAGCCCATTGCGTAAATCACCGTCCCCAAGAAACCACCAAATACGATCGAGACAAGGTTCGGTAGGATTTCGACTAAGATGATGCGGATTTTTGATTCGCCCATTACTTCTGCCGAGATAATGAATTCTTTGCTTCGAATCGCCATGGTTTGCGAACGAATTACCCGCGCCCCCCAAGGCCAGGAGGTTATCCCGAGCAATATGGTGATGACGAGGGACCCCACCTGCCCTAAGAAAGCGGCGAGTACGATCAGCAACGGGAGCTGAGGGAACACCAAGAAAACGTTAGTTAGGAAGTTAAGACGCTCATCGATTTTGCCGCCGAAGTAGCCCGCAGAGACACCGATAATGACCGCTAAGCTCATCGCAATCACACCAGCAGAAATCGCAACCGTCAGTGACTTTCTCGCGCCATGCAACACTTGGCTGTAGACATCGCGGCCACTACGCGTGGTGCCAAGTACGTGCTCTGCATTCGGCGCTACGTGCGGTCTTGCAACACGACGGTCAGGGTCATGCGTTGCCAGCACTGGGGCGAAAATCGCACCGGCTAAAACGATCGACAGTAACAAGCCACCGATAATGGCAGGCGGGTTGCCGTAGAAAAAAGCGTACACTTTACCGAAGCTTTTTTTGATGCGCTTCCAAGAGAATTTCGACTCACGAGTCATCAGTTCATCGTGCTCAGAAGGCGTTGGGGTATTGATTAATTTTTCCATGATGCACCTTAGTTCGAAATTCGTGGGTCAAGCCACACGTACAGCAGATCGGCAATGAAGTTGGCAGTCAGAACCGCCGTCACTAAGATAAGTAAGATGGCTTGGATAAGTGGGTAGTCACGCGCCACAATGCCTTTCAGCAGAATGTTGCCCAAACCTTGGTAGTTGAACACCACCTCAGTCATGATTGAGCCCGCGAATGAAAAACCAATCGCCATCGCAATCGCCGTTGCGACAGGCAAGATTGCATTACGGCCGGCGTAGCGACTCATCACTTTGTAACTGCTCAAACCTTTCGCTTCCGCCATGGTGACGTAGTCTTCACCCAGTACGTTGATCATCGCGTTACGCATGTTGAATACCCAGGTCGAGATGCCAACTACAACCATAGAGCCCATCGGCAGTACTGCGTGTTTCGCCACGCTGCTGATGAATTCCCAATTGAAGCCCGGTTCCAACGAAGGGTCATAAGTGTAAGCCAATGGCAGCAATTCCATCTTCAAACCGAAGAAGTAGAACAACAACAAGGCGGTCACGATGTATGGGAAGTTACTGATGAAGGCCAGCACTGGCGGTACGACTTGACCAAACAAACCTTCGCGGCGGTAAGAGGCATATGTACCAATGCTGACGCCAATGATCAGCGCCACAATCAGAGAACCAAGCGCTAGGAACATGGTCCATGGAAGTGCCATCGCGATCACTTCAGATACGCTAACAGGGAACATCAACACTGATGGGCCAAGATCAAGCGTGAAGACACTTTTCATGTACGCAATGTATTGCACAAAAATATTGCCATCGACAAAGCCGTACATCTCACGTACAGCGTCCATCTGAGCGGGGTCCATTCGACCTTGCGCCGCAGCAAACAAGGCATCAACTGGGTCACCAGGCATTAAGCGCGGCAACATGAAGTTGAAGGAGATCGCAATCAGAAAGGCAGTAAAATAAAAGCCAAATCGGCGAACTAAAAACGACATATCAAACCTTTAACTTACGAGCCACAACGCGCGATTACTTTTGCGGTTGCGGTTGTGGCTCCGATGTTAATTAAAAAACCTACCTACAATTGAAAGTGCTAGTTATTTCAGGTGTAGGTTGTTCAGGATGATCACGCGCTTACCGCCGTCATACCAAACTGGTTGTACGTATGGGTCTTTCTCACTTGGCCAACCAACAATGTTTTTGGTGCTGTATTGGAACCAAGTTGGGTTTGAGAACAGTGGAATGAATGGCATGTTCTCTGCCGTGAACTCTTGAAGTTCGGAGATGATCGCTTCTTGTTTCTTCGCATCACCAATCTTACCGAAGCTGTCGATCAACTTATCGATTTCAGGAGAATGCACACCGTGACCTGCATGGAAGCCTTTACCAACACGTGAAGTGTGGTAGTACTCTTGGAACGCAAGGATTGGGTTGTCCGACACCATCGACCAGTTGATTGACATGGTGAACGCGCTGTCTTTCAGGTTCTTGTCGTATACTGCCCAGTCCACGGTTTTCACGTTCGCTTTGATACCCACATCCGCGAAGTATTCCGTGACCATTTGCACCACTTGAATCCAGTCTGTCCAGCCGTTTACTACTTCGATATCGAACTCAACCGTTGAGCCATCAGCATTGTCACGGAAGCCATCGCCATTGCGGTCAACAATGCCCGCTTCATCAAGCAAACTCTGCGCTTTCTTTGCATCGTATTGCGTTAGATGGCCGTATTTTTTGTTGACGTTTTCGTCAATGTGATTTTTGTATAGCTCTGCGATACCACCGACGTTGTAGTTCACGGTTGGGTAGCCATAAGCCGCAATGTCCACAATCGCTTCACGGTCTAGTGCCATAGACAGAGCTTGGCGTACGCGCAGGTCATCAAACGGTGCTTTCTTGGTGTTCACGTACAGATGAATGGCATCGTTCGCTGGGTACCAGAAATGGTTATTTTCTTTGTCTTGACCCACAAACGTCGACTCAACGTCAGCAATGAAGTTGGAGCCCCAGTCGATTTCGCCTTTGATCAGCGCCGGTTGGATCTGTGAGTTATCGTTGTACGAACGGAAGTTCACGCAGTCTAGATAAGGGCGATTTTCTAGGTAGTAGTTCGGATTACGACACAGTTCCATCTGCTGCGGTTTTACGTACTTCACTGTCGTCATAGGGCCGCTACCGACAGGGTTCGGGTTAGTAAACGTAGTGTAGTCCGTCACCTTTGACCAGGTATGTTTAGGGACAATGTGGTAAGCCCCGAGATTCCAAAGGAAGGTAGAATCCGGCTCTGCTAAATCAAATACAACCGTCTGCTTGTCACTCGCTTGAATGCTTTTTAGATTGCCCGTTGGCCAAATGGCTTTGACATCAAATGCTGGCGATTTCTTGGTTAACTCAAAGCTGAACACCACGTCTTCTGCGGTTAGCGGCGTGCCATCAGACCACTTCAAGCCATCGCGCAATTTCAAGGTGATGGTTTTTAGATCATCTGAGTATTTAACCGACTCGGCTAAACGGTAATGGGTTTCCCCCGTCATGTTGTTCAGTACAAACAACGGCTCAAACATAATGCCGTGCAGCGTGTCTTTGGTCGTGTAAGGGTTAAAGTTTTCTACAAATCCCGTGTTGATGATAGGCACTGTTAGCGTACCACCTTGTTTGAT
>NZ_WXWT01000253.1:0-17547 GCF_009904725.1 Vibrio sp. V43_P6S15P86 | reverse complement strand
GTGTTCTCTTGTACAAAGTAAAAGGATTATTTTCTAGCAAGTTTATGGTGAGCTCGGGAGAAGTGATCGGCACAAAATGCGCCGACAATTGAGAGTTCACCGGCCAGACAAAGCGCAGCTGCGACTTCGGCTAACGCTTTCGCATTGCCGTTGCCGTGCAAACCCAAAATATCCAAACATGCTTTTTGCGTTGGAAGGCCAGTACCACCGCCAACCGTTCCCACCATGATGTTTGGCAAGGTCACGCACGCGTACAAGTTGCCTTGAGCGTCCACATCCATACGAGTGATTCCAATAGCAGACTCTGCAACGCAAGCGGCATCTTGACCACAAGCAATGTACAGCGCGGCAAGGGCATTTGCGTAATGCGCGTTGACGCCAATTGTCCCGCTGAGTAAACCACCCACCGTGGTCATTTTGCCAAATTGAACCATAGACTCCGGCGTCGTATGCAGATATTTTTCCACCAACTCAGCAGGAATGGTCACTTCGGCGGATACTTTCTTACCGCGTACCGAGCGCAGTGTGTGTGCGTTTGCTTTTTTGTCGCCTGATAAGTTGCCATCCAAGAATGCTTGAGTTGGTTTGATTGGGCTGGTCGCCAAAATATGATGGAACACTTCGTTTGTTGCGATGGTCACCATGTTTTGTCCGGAAGCGTCACCAGTCACGTATTCAAAGACCAAATAAACATGGTTTCCTTCGATATTTACATTGATGTCTTTGAGTTTGCCATGTGAGGTGGTGGATTCCGCAATTTGACGAAATACGTCAAACTGGGTCACAACCCAACTGACGAACTGGCCGGCGTCAGCAAGGTGATTAAAGGCGAACACTGGTGTTCGGCTCACCCCTTCACTTAGTAACAATGCGCTCGCGCCACCAGCGGCGGTGATAAGATTTGCGCCACGGTTGTAGGAAGCGACTAACGCGGCTTCTGTCGTTGCGAGCGGAACCAAAAAGTCATCGTTCGCATACAAGCCGTTGACGCGCAAAGGGCCTGCAATGCCGACCGGCACATTAACAGTACCAATGAAGTGCTCGATGTTGTTGGAGTAAGCATCGCAATGTGACTGCGTGAAAGGATCAAGGAGATGATCTTTATTGGTCACGTGTTCCAATACTTGCCAACGGCGCGCCAAATGCTTATCCGATAGGCCAGGGCTTAAGCAGAGACGTTTCTCTGGCTTGTGAAACTTCGGTTCTAATGCCGATTGAATCTTACTGCTGGTTTCGATATCGGAAAGGGCGGAGCTTTGAACAGGGTTATCTTGGTTTAACTTCGGCATACAAACGTTAACTGAAAAATCGAACCAGAGATTGTAGTGATTGAGGCTTTGATTACAACGTTGATTATACGTTTTGCAACAAATACCACTGTGCAAGCGCCTTTATTATCCAAGTGATTTGATATTGGAGCGACGAATTTATCGGACATAAATGGGTTTTGACAATGAATGTTGAGTAAATGGTAGATCCGGGAGGTTATGGCTTTTAGAGAAACTGGCCTGTAGGTGTTTTGATTCGACAAGGTGTAAGCATGAGTGCCTTAAGAGCGGAATGGTTCAATCTATGAAAGGAATAAATTGTCTAACCCAGTCCCTTGGGTCAGACGTTAGTTTGAATCAGTTGTTCAAAAACTAGTTGAAGGCGCGAGCCACACGTCCCGCACTTTGAATGCGATAATGGCCAACGTAAGCAGGAACAAATACAGATTGTCCTTTCGCGGCGGTTAATGTCTCACCGTTATCACTGATGAGTGTCAGGTCGGCATCAATCGCCATCAAAATCTCTGCGCTGTTTGCCTCAACCACTTCATTGTTCGGTTGGTTAAGAATGCTGAAACTAAAGTCTGCCACTGGAACGGGGTAAAGGCTCTGGCAACCATTGGCATTGGGTTCTAAAACAAGGCTGTCAAAAGGCTTAGGCACAAAATTTGTGCATTTAACCAGTTCTTCAACATCCATATGTTTCGGCGTGAGTCCTGCACGCAAAACGTTATCTGAGTTCGCCATGATCTCTAATCCCGTACCTTTAATGTAAGCGTGTGGCGTTCTTGCGCTCAGGAACATCGCTTCGCCAGGCTGCAGCGTGATGACATTCAACAGTAAAGGCGCAAACAAGCCGACATCGCCAGGATATTGAGTGGATAGATCCAAGATGAGCTGGAAGACGTCGCTGTCAGTGCCTTGCTCCGATTGACGTGAAGCGTGGGCAAGAAGCTGTTTCAGTGCACGCTCTTTTGTTTCTCCTTCCATGGTCAGAATGTGCACAAAGAAATCGCGTAAACCTTGTGAGTTGATTTCGCGTTTGAATGCATCTAGCGGTGTGCGTAGCTCATCGATATCGCAAAGGCTAAATGCCTCAATAATCTCGGCATACGAGCGAAAACCGTTCATGGCTTGGTAACTTGTCAGCGCGTACACCAACTCAGGTTTATGGTTTGGATCCTTGTAGTTACGATGGCTTGCGTTTAGTGGGATCCCAGCACTTTGCTCTTTTTCGAAACCTATTTCGGCATCTTGTTTGCTTGGGTGAACTTGAATCGACAGTGCGTGTTCGGCCGCTAAGATTTTAAACAGAAAGGGCAGGTCGCCAAATTTTGCTGCGGTTTCTGCTGATAAATAAGCGGGTTGATTTTGTTTGATCAGTTCAGACAAAGGCAGCGTGTTTTGCTCAATCTGAACTTCAGAGCAGCCGTTTGGGTGAGTACCCATCCATACTTCTGCTTGAGGCTCATTTGTTTCGTTAGAAAAGCCAAACAAATCGTGAATAGAAGAGGTGCTTCCCCAAGCGTAGTTTTGGATTTTGTTGTTCATTTGAAAGAAGCTATGCGATGAAATAGTGTTCAAATTCATGAATTTTTCCCATAGTTAACTCTCCGAACTGAATCGGAAGAAAAATTGAGCAGAGATACGTTAAATAAGGAGGGCGAGCGCGGTTAGGTCACTCGCCAATTTGCCCGAAGGGCGATAAGTCGATTTACAACCGAGGTTTTGGTTCGAGTGGTTTTCGTGATGGTTGCGCTTGCAAAAATGGCAGCAACAAAAGGCCAATGACGGCTGCACAAACTGAAATGGTGATGAAGAAACCCGTCCAATGATATTCTTCAAGAATTAACGCCAGTGGGTAACCTGACAATGCTGCGCCCATGTAGGCGAACAAGCCCACGAATCCTGTTGCCGCGCCGGCAGAATCTTTGTGAGAGCACTCAGCCGCTGCCATACCGATCAGCATTTGTGGCCCAAAGACAAAGAAGCCGATGGAGAACAATCCCGCCGCTTGGAATGCAAAGTTGGTCAGAGGCATCAGCCAAAGCGCAGAGACAGATAAGAAAATCCCAATCGCGAACAGCAAGTTCATTGGCCCACGGTTACCGCCAAAGAGTTTGTCTGAGCCCCAACCCGCAACCAATGAACCAACAAAACCTCCGATTTCAAACATCGACAGAGCAGCGTTGGCGTTAATCAGGCTATAGTGATGCTGCTCGGTCAAGTACAGGTTTCCCCAGTCATTGATTGCGGTTCGGACGATGTAAACCAACACATAACTGAACGCGAGCAGCCAGATGTATTTGTTGTTAAATACGTACGATTTCAGAATTTCGCGGTAGGTGAGGCCACGTCCGTAATTTTCTTGCGCAAGTTCTAGTGCGTCGTTGCGCCATTGGCCGACACTTGGTAAACCCATTGTTGTGGGTTTGTCGCGCAATCGCCAACAAACGAATAGACCGAGCAACACCCCGATGATGCCGGGTAGAATAAAACCTTCACGCCAGCTGTAGTGCAACGTTAAATAGCCCACCAAAATAGGGATCAGCGCGCCACCAACGTTGTGTGCGGTGTTCCAAATCGCCCATAAGAAGCCACGCTCGGAACGTGAATACCAAGTGGTTAACAGCTTGGAGCATGAAGGCCAGCCCCAGCCTTGGAACCACGCGTTTAAGATCCACAGAGTAATGAAAGCCGCGAGTGAGCTAGAAAAGCCGAACGCGATGTTGACCAGACCTGTCGCAATCAATCCTAATCCCATGAAATAACGAGGGTTAGAGCGATCTGAAATCGTACCGGAAATAAACTTCGAGCAGCCGTAAGTAATGTAGAAAAGCGTACCGATAAGACCCAAATCGCCTTTATCTAAGCCAAGATCGGAAATCATCGCTGGTGCGGCGTAGTTAAAGGTCTTACGGGTAAAGTAGAAACCTGCGTAGCCAATGTACATCCCCAACATAATGTGCAAACGCCAATGGCGGTAACGCTGGTCGATTTGCTCGTTGCTTAGACTCGGTTGAGTAAATTTAGGTGAACGTAAAAATCCAAACATCTTGAGTTACACCTTAGGTAAAGTAATGCTGATTTGTGTGCCGATCACTTGATCGCTGGTGGAGTAGATAACCATTTTTCCACCTAACGCGTGCACACGCTCTTGCATGCCGCGAACGCCCATGCCTTTCATGCTGTCCTGAACTTTGAAACCGACACCATCATCGTGAATCATCAGTGACACCGCCGTTTCTCCAATTGTCAGCTCAATATTGATCAACTGCGCTTCTGCGTACTTGGCTGCGTTATTTAATGACTCTTGGCATAAACGGAATAGGGTGACTTTGAGTGTGTCACTCAGGCTGGTGTAATCGCCTTGCCAGTTCAGTTGAACAGTCGTTCCGTGATTGGCGAATTCCATCTCTCGCGTCAGTTGCTCGACGGATTCTTTTAAGTCCAAATCATCCAGCATTTTTGGTCTTAGCTTGCTTAACAGTCGCTTAGTGGTGTCGTACACGTTGAGAGAAAGTCCTTCAATCATGTCTGCGCAACCTACGCGTGTTTCTGTGTTATTTACCCGCTTAATGATGTTGGCTTGTGTGCGGATTGCCGTGATGTTCTGTCCAATTTCGTCATGCAGTTCGCGCGCAATATCGCGTCTTACGGACTCTTCCGCTTTGATAAGCTGGCGAGACAAATTCTGATTGCGTGCAAGTTCACCACGCAGTTTTTGATTGAGGTCTTTTTGTTTCTGAACCCCTAAACCGAGCATAATGCCAGTGATGGTTTGCGCTGAGAGAGATAATAACAAATCGGTGATTTCTAGATTCGACACGCCGCTACGAGCCGCAATCAGCGCAATGCTGTTGAGCATGGTGGCGAGCAGAGCACCTTGCCAGCCGTAACGCAGAGCAAGCACGATGATTGGAATCGCCATACAAAACGGCGCAAATCGTTTTAGCTCTTCAGGCAAACTGGTTTGCACCAAAATACTGCCGATCAAAAGCAGCGCATAAAGCACGATATGACGCACCTGAAATACAACGGCATTACTAAGTAGGAGAGAGCTAAGCGGAGACCAACGACTTTGGAACAAATAGCTCCACAACAGGTAGCACATAGGCACCACGAGCAAGCCTCCAGAAATGCTAGCCAGCCATACCATGTAAACCGAAGGAACGTGAAAACCAACGGCCATCACATTAATAAACGCGCTAATGATAATGATTGCGCTCATCACGGCTAAATGGCGGTTTTGGTCTCCGTAGTAGTATTTTTTCGCAATCAGAGTGACCGGGATACTGGCAATGCTCGCAATCAGCACGGTAAGCCACTGCGGTTGACCCAGTAACATCGCAAGTGCGATGGAAAGCCCCCACTCAGAAAGGTAAATCGTCGGCCAATAAGCGGTGCGAGTGTGCAGGGCGACACCTAATCTTAAAGCGAAAGGAAACAATAAGATCGCCAGCTCGGGATCATTGACAAAGTAATAGGCAATCACCCATAAGCAGAACCAGGCGCAAGCCATAACAAATAGTCCGCAAATGGTGGTAACAGCGTAAGCTCGCATTAAAAGGACTCTTGAGAAAATAGTTTGGCGAGCTCAACGTTGTTTTTCACGCCGAGTTTGTCGATGGCATTCGCACGATGCACATGCACGGTCTTGTGGCTCAAGCCAAGCTCTGCCGCGACTGACTTGACATCTAACCCAGTAGCAAGTAGCTGACAGACCTCGTTTTCACGTTTTGTCAGTTGGCATAGAGAGGTGGTGTTGTCGCTAGGCGTTGCAAGTTTAAGTGCAATATCTGATGTGAGGTAACAGCCGCCAGAAGCACTGGTTCTCACGGCTTGAATAAGTTCGTCTGGGCTACAGCGTTTACTAAGATAGCCCTTTGCACCTAGCTTTAGTGATTTTTCCACCATCGCAGGGGAGTCATGCACGCTAAGCATCACGCAGGCAATGCCAGTTGGTATTTCGCTGAGAAAGTTTAAGCCGCTTTCATCTGGCATGGAAATATCTAGGATGACGACGTGTGGGTGTACCGCAGGCAACCCTTTTCGCGCTTCGGCGACAGAGCCGAATTCACCAACAACGGTAATATCACTTTCTAAATTTAATAATTGTGCGAAACCCGAACGCACGATGACGTGATCATCAACTAGAGCAACATGAATCATTATTACAACCAAATAGAGCAGACGACTAACAACAATAAGCTCCAACAGGAGCCAATAGAAAAACCTTTAATGATACTGAATTGAACCATGCTTTTTAATGATCTCGCGCGCTTTACCGAAGTAAAGCGCGCAGAGAAGTTAGGCTTGGTTTTGTGCAAGTTGAAGCTTCTTCGCGTGTCGAATCTTCTTCTCTTCCGCGATAGCGACGAAAGCAAGCAAAACAATACAAATCATGGCGGAGGTATCTAGGGCTGCGAAGGTACCTTTCCAACCTGTTAAGCCGAAGATAGGTGTACCGTCTGCAATCATACCGAGACCAAGTTTCGCGAAGCTGTCACCGATTAGGTAAGCGAATGTACCTTTTACGCCGTCAGCCACACTGATTGCTTTTTTAGGGACAAAACCAACCGCGGCAACACCGATAAGAAGTTGCGGACCAAACACCAAGAAGCCCAATACAAATAGAGAGGCTAAGTACATGAACTCGCTAGTGGCGTGTTGGTAGAACTCAAGCGATACGATGATCAAACCAAGAGACACACAAGCAACCAATGCGCGGCGACCGTTTGCTAAGTCAGATAAGTAACCCCACATCAAAGTACCCACAAGCGCACCGACTTCGAATAGAGTAAAGCCAGAGATTGCCGTTTCTTTTGACAGACCAAGTTCTTGGTACGCGTATACCGTTGACCATTGGTCGATACCAATACGCACGATGTAAAGGAAGATGTTGGCAAAGCAAAGTAGCCAGATAACTTTGTTTTTAAGAACGTATTCAACAAATATTTCTTTTTTGGTCATCTGGTTTTCTTCTGCGGCGGTGTCTTCTTCACTCACTGCTTCATCGAAAAGTTCTTCTACTTTTCCTAGACCGTAAGCTTCTGGAGAGTCGCTACCAAAGCGCATACCGATAAAGCCGACGATGATCGCGATGATAGAAGGGAACACGAACATGCCGATTACGTGGCCGTCGAATAGGTAGTTAGCACCGAAAAGAGCAACACCCGCTGCGCCCGCACCACCAACGTTGTGTGACATGTTCCACAAACCTAGGTAAGAGCCGCGTTTGTTACGAGGTGTCCATTTTGTAATGGTTGAGTAACTAGAAGGGCCACCAGTACTTTGGAAGAAACCACTTAGAGCGTAGAAAGCCACCATCAAGAACAGGCTTGCACTACCGCCGCCCATGCTGAAGCTGAAACCAAGCATTGCAAGACCAGAAAGGATCAGCATAAAAGGGAGGAATTGCTTGGTGTTCTTACCGTCAGCGTAGTAAGACACAACGGTTTTACCGATGCCGTATGTGATGGAGAAGCCAAGGCCAATAAGACCTAGGTCTGTCATGCTCAAACCGTAAGTTGAGATCATGTCGTTTTGCGCGACATTGAAGTTCTTACGAATCAAGTACATGGTTAGGTAGCCGATGAATACGACCAAGTAAGATTGGATGAACGGTTTAAACCACATCTTTCTTCTAACTTCGACAGGAAGATCGAGGGTCGGCTTCCGCACCTGTTCGAGGAATTTTAACATGATGAACTCTCTTGTAATTGTTTTAGAAACACAACGGAGACCGTTATGCGCTCTTGTTACCTTTGACTGAGCGGAATTCTAGAGAGTGGTTTTGTGAGGCACATGAGATGGTTGCCTAGATCGGCTAGGAAAAATTCCTAGAAATGCCTAGGAAGGCGGAAAAGCGTGAAAAGAGTCACACAAAACCCTTACTAATTTATGGTTTTTTGACAGCGTTCTTATCGGATTGGAAAGCGTTCAAATGCAAGCAGGTTAATATACGCAAGCTTAGTGCTGACAAGGGGTGAGCACGTTTGGTTGGAGAGAATAGTGTCTTGTCGCTAAGTATCAATTGGGAACGAGAAGCAAACAACAGAGACCCAGAGGTCTCTGTTAGAAATATTAGGAATTCGGCTAGGTTGACGTGTTAAGGGGCAGGGCTGTATAGACGCGGCGAGCCGTGTTTTGGTAAGTGAATTAGGTTCAAATGGTTTCTTCTTGCCCATTCGACAGTTAACGCTGTAGGTGCAGATAAGCAAACCAGAGTGGGGATACGCGCGCGAACGGCTTTGTGGATCAACTCTAAGCTGCAACGGCTTGTCATGATTGCGAAGCCACTTTGAGGCTCGATGTGATTGTTGGCCAATGCGCCAATCAACTTATCTAGCGCGTTGTGGCGGCCGATGTCCTCTCGGCACAACTTGATGTTGCCTTGTAAATCTGCAAATAAGGCGGCGTGTAACGCGCCAGATTCACGTGCGGCTTCTTGGTGCAGTGCGACTTTGTCTCGCAGCCCTTCGAATACATCGGAGCGCGGAGGAAGAGACGGTGTCAGCGGCGCCAAATCAGGCAAAGCTTGTTCAAGAGCCTCGACGCCACAAATGCCGCATCCGGTTGTGCCAGCAAGATTTCGGCGTTGTGTTTTTAACGCCCAGAAAGCGCGGTTGCCGATTTCCACTTCCGCATAGTGAGATTCGTGATCGCCACCAATTTCAATGTCTTTGATCTCTTTGAAGTCGTGGACGATGCCTGTGCTTAGGCTAAACCCTTTCACGAAGTCTTCCAGATGGCCTGGCGTCACCATCATGACCGCTTGGCTAATGCCGTTGTAGCTGATAGCTAAGGCGGATTCACTCGCCAGCGACATTTGTTGTACTGGGCGGCCATCAATCAATTCTCGGTAATTGAACGCACTTGGTTGAGGTGGTGCTTGATTGAAATCGGACAGTTCAAAATAAGATTGAGTAGTACATCTCATGAAATCACCTCATAAGCCGTTATGTATGCCAAAAATTGACGTGTGGATTCTTGTTATCGATTGAATATGTTTTTTGCTTCTGCGAAGCACTGATCGGTTAGCGCGGAGAAGGGTTCTTGTTTTCGCTTTAACAAACCTAGTGGGGCGTGAACGGCGGCTTCTTCGATAGGGATAATGCGAAGCGTATCGTTCAACTCTTCCAATCCACAATTCAGAGGCATAATGGCGCAACAAAGGCCACTGGTTACTGCTTGGATCAAGTGAAAGGTGGAGTTACTTTCAATGACGGTTTGCGGAACCAGCCCTTTACTCACAAAGCTAAGATCAATGGAGTGGCGATAGTGCATGCCCTTCGAAAGCAGCCCTAGCGGAATGTTATTGAGTGACTCCCATAACACTTCAGATTCGGCAAAATCAAAATGACGCTCATCGAATAAAACGCCAAGTTTGGTTGAATCTAGCTCGATAACATCGAAGTAAGCGGTGTTGACTTGATCGACATAACACATCCCTAAATCCAGTTGATTGCGATTGAGTTGGTCTATGATCTGTTCGGTCGTCATGGAGAGTATTTGAAAGCGTAACTCAGGGAACTGTTGAGCTAATGGTTTGAGCAATTGCATAGGGTTTTGGCTGGCGAGTGGCACCATTCCAAGCCGAAGAGAGCCGACCAACTGACCACGGCAGTTGGCGGCTTCGGCTTGCAATCCATCATGAGCTGCTAAGACGGTTTTTGCCCAAGCTAAAATGCGTTCTCCGGCTTCAGTAAATCCTTCAAATCGTTGACTTCTTTGGATTAATTCGAGATCGAGTTCTTCCTCTAAGCTTCGGATTCTCATGGACAAGGTAGGCTGCGTAATGTGGCACAATGCGGCGGCTTGACCAAAGTGTTTGGTCTGTTCAAGTGCGATGAGATATTTAAGTTGTTTTATATCCATAATGGCTTGTTAACCTTGCGTTGTGAGTCACATGTACGGGGGAACTCCCTAAAAAGGGCACAGCACTACCGTACTTTTTAAGCGCTGGAGCGTTTTAACTGGGGAATGGAAAACCAAAACCAAGTCAAGAATAAAACCACACTCAAAATTGATCTGAATCAAGGCTATTCCTGATATTAATTAGGGTCAAATTTAAAGTATCTATAGTGTGATAGATACTATCTATTATCAAGAGGGCCGATTTTATTGAGTTCGTTAAGCGAACTAGGTGGAATCGAATGGGAAAACGATTAACCTCATAAGTTGTATTGATTAAAAATGTGCTGACCGTCAGTGGAAAAAATCGTCATAGATTTTGTTTATCACTCGGTCAGGATTATCAATTGGACGCATATTGAATAACGACTTAATCTTTGATTTAGATCAAGGCGCAACAATGCGAATTGAATCTACCAGTCTTAGAAACAGTAGGCGGGTATCCGATATCAAGAATCTAGATAAGTAAACGCTCGGACAAGCGAGAGTATGTTGAGTGGTTACTTATTTGGATTAAAAAATACATGGATTAGAAACTAAGCCCTTCAATACTTCCGCATTATCTCAATAAATAACGCGCTTGTTTTCACGGGCACCCTGCTTGCTGGTATATCTGCGAGGAGTAAAGTCGTGAGCCAAAAAGAACAAATAAAAACATACAAAGGTCCAGCTGGTGGTTGGGGTGCACTGAAAGCCGTAACCAGAAGTTGGTGGGGCAGTGAAAATGCAGTTAAAAACATTCGCACTATGCTCAAAACCAACCAAAATGGCGGTTTCGACTGTCCGGGATGTGCATGGGGTGAGTCGCTAGATAGTGGTAAAGTCAATTTCTGTGAGAATGGCGCGAAAGCGGTAAACTGGGAGGCGACCAATCGTCTGGTTGATCCTGAGTTTTTTGCCAATCACAGCGTATCTTCTCTCTCAACGCAAACCGATTACTGGTTGGAATACCAAGGCCGTATCACGCACCCAATGCGATACGATGCTGAATCCGATCACTACGTGCCAGTCTCTTGGGATGAGGCTTTTGCACTTGTCGCGAAACATCTCAATCAATTGGATTCACCACACCAAGCTGAGTTTTATACCTCTGGTCGTGCAAGCAACGAAGCGGCGTTTTTGTATCAGCTATTTGTGCGCGCATTCGGTACCAATAACTTTCCAGATTGTTCCAACATGTGTCACGAAGCCAGTGCAATAGGGATGAAAGACACCATTGGCGTTGGTAAAGGCACAGTGATCTTTGATGATTTTGAAGAAGCCGATGCGATTTTCGTGATTGGTCAAAACCCGGGCACGAACCACCCACGAATGCTTGAACCTCTGCGCGAAGCGGTAAAACGTGGTGCACAGGTTATCTGTCTAAACCCGCTGAAAGAGCGCGGATTAGAGCGTTTCCAAAACCCACAAATGCCGATTGAGATGTTGAGTAATGGCTCAGAGCCTACCAACACGGCGTACCTGCGTCCTGCTTTAGGTGGAGACATGGCAGTGTTTCGTGGCATCGCGAAGTTCTTGCTGCAATGGGAACGCGAGGCATTGCAAAACGGTGGCAAAGCGGTATTTGACCGCGAATTCATCAAACAACACACGATAGGTATTGATAAGTATTTGGCTGAAGTGGATGCAACCTCTTGGGAACACATCGCGGAACAATCGGGTCTTGATTTAAGTGAAATCGAGATGGTGGCGAGCATGTATCGACGTGCAGAACGTGTGATCATGTGTTGGGCGATGGGGTTGACTCAGCATCGTCACTCTGTGCCAACCATTAAAGAAGTCGCAAACGTGCAAATGTTACGAGGTAACGTTGGTAAGTCGGGAGCGGGGCTTTCACCAGTGCGTGGTCACAGTAACGTTCAGGGCGACCGTACGATGGGCATTGATGAAAAACCTTCAGATCTGTTGTTGGATCGCATTGAAAGTCGATTTAACTTTGACGTCCCGCGTGGTGAAGGCCACAACACTGTGCAAGCCATTAAAGCGATGGAAGAAGGGCAAGCGAAAGTATTTATCGGTTTGGGCGGTAACTTTGCACAAGCAACGCCAGACACAGAACGTACGCACAACGCGATGCGAAACTGTAATTTAACCGTACATATTTCGACGAAGTTAAATCGTTCTCACCTTGTCACAGGTAAAGATGCGCTTATCCTTCCATGCTTAGGCCGTACTGAGATTGATCTGCAAGCGACTGGCCCACAAGGCGTGACGGTTGAAGATACCTTCAGCATGGTACATATCTCATTTGGTCAGCTAAAACCGCGTTCGGAGCATTTGCGTTCAGAACCAGCGATTATTGCCGGTATTGCCAATGCTACACTGGGGGCAAAACCAATTGATTGGTTGTGGGCGATTGAAGATTACGACCGTATTCGCGATTTGATTGCCGACACGATTCCGGGCTTTACCGACTTTAACCATAAGCTTAAACACCCGGGTGGATTCCACTTGGTAAACCCAGCTGCTGAGCGTCGATGGAACACACCAAGCGGCAAAGCGCAGTTCAGCTCTAGCGAGTTGCCGAAGCAGTTGATCAGCGAAGCGATACTCGAAAAAGGCCAAAAGCCAGATTTGATTTTGCAAACCATGCGCTCACACGACCAATACAATACGACACTTTACGGCTTGAATGACCGTTATCGTGGAGTATTTGGTATGCGCGAAGTGCTGTTTATCAATGAAGCGGATATTCGTAAACTCGGTTTTGAACCGGGAGACAAAGTGGACATGGTGTCATTGTGGGAAGATGGCGTTGAGCGCCGTGTGAGCGGATTTACGCTTGTTGCCTATGATGTACCAGCAGGTCAGGCGGCGGCTTACTATCCAGAAACAAACCCATTAGTTCCTTTGGACAGTTATGGGGATAGAACGTTTACGCCAACCTCTAAGTTTATTGCGATTAAATTGGAAAAATCGACATCCGATAAAATCGATTTGGTGGAAGCAGAATAGTTCCCAAACCAGCACAACGACATTCCAGATAACCAAACGGCTGATATCAATTATCAGCCGTTTTTAATTGCTCACTTTGCCTTTAGAACATTTCGTCGAAGGCGTGTAGGGGGCTGAATTAAAATAGTTATTTTCGTTAATAACGGGGTTATTGGATAGCACTCTAAAAGGCAGCAATTAAGGCGCATTGGTCCAGCTTGTGTATAATATTAATGAAATTAGGCTATTAGACGTATAACCTGACGGATGTCTGTATTTGATCCGAAATCTAAGCTGATGAAACTAACAAGAAGATAGATGACCTTGAAAAGTATAATTAAATTAACGTTAAGCCACTTAGTGGCTGTTGCGATTGGTATTGCGATAGGTATCTATACTTTACCGATTCTTATTGCACCGCCTGCGCCGACCGATGAGCAAGTTTCTGAGAGCATGCAAGGTGCAGAATACAGTGCAGTTGTCACGAGGGACCTCAAAGATAGCGACGCTTTTCATTGGGGAGAAGGTGAAATTCATTTGAGTTCTCAAGCTATTACGCTGGTAGGAAAACTCGCTCCCGGGCCTGACTATAAACTCTATTTATCTCCTAAATTTGTCGAGACTGAACAAGCGTTTAATGACCTTAAATCTGAGATGAGCTTGGTTGGTGATGTCAAAACATTCAATAACTTCGTTGTTGAGGTTCCTCAAGGGATTTCCATTTCTGAATACAATACTGTTGTTGTTTGGTGTGAAACATTCGGTGAGTTCATTACTTCGGCAAAATACCAATAAATCCCATCAGGAGAAGAAGTGGTTTCTTCTTAGTTAAGAAAGGTTTACTGCTCAAATAACTGGTGCAATACATTACGTGGTACAAATGCACTAAGCGCTGCTAATGGTTCTACAGTGGTTGATAGAACTTAAGGATATTTTGTGGAAGTTAAAATTTTTCAGGTCGACTCGTTTACATCAGATGTGTTCAAAGGCAATCCTGCAGGTGTGTGTATCACAGAATCAAGCCTTGATGAGGAAATGATGTTGGCCATAGCGGCAGAGATGTCACTATCTGAAACCGCGTTTCTGTCATTAAACACAATGCAACTTCGTTGGTTTACACCTGAAACGGAAGTCGCTTTGTGTGGACATGGCACATTGGCCACGGCGCACGTGCTGAGAGAGCAAGGGTTATATAGTACAGGTGATACCATTGAGTTTGGCACGCTATCCGGCGTTTTAACTGCACAACTTGATCATGATGACATTCATTTGGTGCTTCCTGCTCCTATTTTAGATATGCGAGCAAGTATTAACACAGACTTGCTTCACGGCTTAGGGCTCGATGTGGTTGATGTAATCGCTTATGGTCAGTTTGATAATAAGCAGTTGATCGTCATCAATGATGAGTCTTTGATAGAGCAACTCGAACCTGATTTTAGTGCGCTGCTTAAACAAAAAGGTCGTGGAGTTGTTATCACTGCTCAATCAAGCACTGACGCTGATTTTGTCTCTCGTTACTTTGCCCCTTGGGTTGGTGTTGATGAGGATCCAGTGACAGGTTCTGCTCATTGCGCTTTATGTGTTTACTGGGCTAAAGAGCTCGGTAAAGCGCAATTAAAAGGCTTTCAAGCATCCAAGAGAAGTGGAGTTGTTTATACAGAATTATTGAATCCGGAATGCGTTAAGCTTTCTGGAAGTGCGGTAACAATGTTGAGAGGAGATATGAGAATCGCGTAGTCGTCCTTTTTGGTTCTCGTTTTTCTGATTGCAGGTTTATCCAGTTCTCACTAGTGACAAAGCTAGAAGGCTGTCTATTCACGTAGTTGATTTTGTTTGTAAAAACACCCCTGCCATGGTGGTGTATAACGATTGGAGAGTTATATGAAAACTATCGGTCTTCTAGGCGGCATGAGTTGGGAGTCGACGCTTAGTTATTACAAATTGATCAACGAAGGAGTCAAAGAGGCGTTAGGCGGCCTAAATTCCGCAAAAATTTGTATGTATAGCGTGAATTTTTCAGATATAGAGAAACTTCAACACCAAGGTAAATGGGAAGAAACGGCAAGTATTCTATCTGATGCTGCATCTTCAATAGAAAAAGGGGGCGCTGATTTTATTCTTATTTGTACGAACACAATGCACAAAGTTGCTCCCCAAATTGAAGCCAGCATTAATCTCCCCATACTACATATCGCAGACGCGACTGTTGAGTTACTTCGTGAGAAAGGGGTTCAAAAGGTCGGACTCCTTGGTACTCAATTCACAATGGAGCAAGACTTTTACAAAGGACGGCTTTCCGACCTCTATGGGCTGGATGTCATAACTCCTGCTCAAGATGATCGCTCTATAGTGCATAACATTATTTATAAAGAGTTATGCCAAGGTGAAATCAAAGAGGAATCGAGAACGATATACCTGCAAATTATTGAAAAACTAAAAGAGCAGGGGGCTGAAGCTGTGATTCTCGGGTGCACTGAAATTGCCTTACTTGTAAACCAAAGTCACACCGATGTTACGCTACTTGATACCACTTCTATCCATGCTCAAGCGGCAGTCCGTTTGGCGATAGAAGGTTAATGAGTTAGATTTGAGACCATGTAAATAAACAAAAGAGAAAACCAATCCCTCGGTTTTCTCTGTTTTTATTATCCCGTTATAAGCGCGAGAATTTGAGTGTTCTGTATCCACCAATCAAGTTACGAGCTTTATAACCATTGTTGACCAGTTGACGGTATGCCACGTTACCGCGCAAGCCGACCTGACAGTAAATCACAATCTCTTTGTCTTTTGGTAGTTCACCCATACGATTGCGTAGCTGATCAACCGGAATGTTGATTGCCCCTTCAAGATAACCAACAGACTCCAATTCACCCGGGTTACGAACGTCGAGGAGAATTTGATCTTCAGTCAGGTTGTCGATTTCATCGTAATGAATCGCCGCTGCGTCACCTTTGATGATGTTATTTGCCACAAACGCCGCTTGGTTGATCACATCTTTTGCACTGCCGTAAGGTGGCGCGTAAGTCAGTTCAAGATGCTGTAGTTGCTCAACCGTCATGCCAGCACGTTGTGCAACAGCCATAACGTCGATGCGTTTATCGATGCCATCTTTACCAACTGCTTGAGCACCTAAAATCTTGCCTGATTTTGGATCGAACAACATTTTGAACGACACCACTTCTGCACCAGGGTAGTAGCTCGCGTGGCTTGCGGTATGCACGTACACTTTTTCGTATTCAACGCCAGCGCGTTTCAATTGTTTCTCGTTTTTACCGGTAGAAGCCACTGCAAGGTCAAAGATCTTACAAATCGCTGTCCCTTGTGTGCCTTGGTAGGTTTCTTTGCGGCCAAGCATATTGTCTGCTGCCATACGACCTTGACGGTTTGCCGGGCCTGCAAGTGGCACTAGAGTTTGCTCGCCTGTCACGAAGTCTTTCTCTTCTATCGCGTCGCCGACAGCGTAGATAGATGGGTCGCTGGTTTGCATGTATTCGTTCGTGTAAATACCGCCTAGCGCGCCAATTTGAAGGCCGGCTTCTTGCGCCAGTTTTGTCTCAGGACGTACACCGATTGCCATGATCAGAATATCGGTAGTGAGTTTTTCACCGTTGTTCAGTGTTAACTCCAATTCACCTTCTAGGTGTTGGTGTTTCTCACTCTCACCAGAGTCGAAACTTGCAACGTGCTCGTTAGGTACGAATTTCACAGATTCAAGCGCGACGCCAAGTTTTAGGTCGATACCTTTGTCACGAATTTCTGCATGAGCAAAGCCTGCCATTTCACGGTCTACTGGCGTCATGACTTGGTCTGCCATTTCGATCAGAGAGGTTTTAATGCCAAGTTGGTGGAAGGCTTCCATCATTTCTAAACCGATGAAACCGCCGCCAACAACCGTCGCATGCTCTGGCTTGTTCATTTGGATCGTTTCGATGATGCGATCCATATCTGGAATGTTACGTAGCGAGTGGGTGAGCGGGTTATCGAGACCTGGAATTGGCGGAACAATAGGGCCGGCACCTGGGCTAAGCAGCAGAAAATCGTACGATTCTACGTATTCAGACTCATCCAACAGGTTTTTGATCGTAACGGTCTTGTCCTGTCGGTTAATAGAAACCACTTCATTCATCACGCGAACATCAACGTTAAAGCGTGCTAAAAAGCTTTCTGGCGTTTGTAGTAGTAACTTACTGCGTTCTTGGATATCGCCGCCGATGTGATAAGGCAAGCCACAGTTGGCAAATGAAACGAATGGGCCACGTTCAAACATGATGATTTCGGCATCTTCGCTTAGACGACGAGCACGCGCCGCCGCAGATGCACCACCTGCAACACCACCGACGATTAAGATCTTAGTCATTTTTAACTCCAAGTTTTAGGGCGAACTGACCTTTCACGAATAGCCAGTGTGAAAGGTCACTACGCTCTAGAT
>NZ_WXWT01000042.1:0-38605 GCF_009904725.1 Vibrio sp. V43_P6S15P86 | reverse complement strand
ATGCTTCAAATGAACTAAAGACGCGAAGGTATCGCGTCTTTTTAGTTTATCTATAAATTAGTTAACCTAGCAATGAACGCGTTATATCGCTACGGCTTCTTTTCGCATATCCACATGAGGAATACCATCCTCTAGGTAGCGATCAGAAATAACTTTGAATCCATGACTCGCATAAAACTGGATGAGATGCTCTTGAGCTCCTATATCAATCGTCTGTCCTGGCCACAATATTTCACACTGTGTTAATGCCTCTTTCAGCAACTTATGTCCCAGACCATCACCACGCGCAGTTTGTTTGGTGACGACTCGACCAATGCTCACATTGTCATACGTCGTGCCAGCGGGTAGCAATCGTGCGCAAGCAACAAGTTCATCACCGTGGTAACCTATTAGATGATAAACACCTTCCAGTGTGTCTTTGCCATCCAGTTCAGGATAAGGGCAGGTTTGTTCAACGACGAATACATCCACACGTAATTTCATCATTGTATACAATTGTGTGGTTGTCAGTTGAGCAAAGGGCAAAGTAATCCAAGTGAGCATGTTGTCATCCGTCATGAGAGTAGAGTGACTGACTTTACTTTGTTTTGTACTCATACTCATTAACAAAGGTTAATTATCACTGGTTTTCCCACCAAATCTGGTGATAATGTGCCCTCTTTTCATCTCACCTGAGGATATTCCCGTGAGCAAACAAACTTTTGATCAAGTCGGGCTAAACCCAGCGTTACTCGCCACACTTGATTCCCTGAACTACACCCACATGACGCCAATTCAAGCTTTGAGTTTGCCTGCAATCCTAAAACATCGTGATGTCATCGGGCAGGGTAAAACGGGCTCAGGTAAAACCGCTGCATTTGGTTTGGGTGTTTTATCGAACCTTAACGTCAAACGCTTTCGTGTCCAGTCATTAGTATTGTGTCCAACTCGTGAGCTTGCGGATCAAGTCGCGAAGGAAATTCGTACTTTAGGTCGTGGCATTCATAATATTAAAGTGCTTACTCTCTGCGGTGGGATGCCAATGGGGCCACAAATTGGTTCTCTGGAGCATGGCGCGCATATCTTAGTCGGCACACCTGGCCGTATTTTGGATCACCTTGAGAAAGGCCGAATTAACCTGAGCGAGCTGAATACCTTGGTGCTAGATGAAGCTGATCGCATGTTGGACATGGGTTTCCAAGACGCATTAGATGCGATTATTGATGCAGCGCCAAAGCAGCGTCAAACTCTACTTTTCAGTGCTACTTTCCCAGAGAAAATTGAGCAAATTGCGCAGCGTATTATGCAGACGCCTGAAGTCATTAAGGTGGAATCGACTCATGATACCTCAAGCATTGCTCAGCATTTCTACAAAGTTGAAGGTTCGGAAGCACGTGATGAAGCATTGGCGAATTTGCTGCTGACTCACCAACCAGAGTCCGCGGTGGTTTTTTGTAATACCAAAAAAGAAGTGCAAAGTGTCGCAGATGAGTTGCATCACAAAGGATTCAGCGTTATCGATATCCATGGGGACTTAGAGCAGCGTGAACGCGACCAAGCATTGGTGCAGTTTGCTAACAAGAGTGTATCTATCCTTGTTGCAACAGACGTTGCAGCGCGTGGTTTGGACGTTGATAATCTTGATGCAGTCTTTAACTTTGAGCTATCGCGCGATCCTGAGGTTCATGTACACCGTATTGGTCGTACAGGTCGTGCGGGTAGTAAAGGTTTAGCGTTCAGCTTTTTTGGTGAGAAAGACGGTTTACGTGTAGCTCGTATTGAAGAATACCTAGAGATGGACGTGGTACCAGCAACATTGCCTGCCAAATCAAATCAGCAGCCATACCAAGCGAAGATGGTGACGATTAACATTGATGGCGGTAAGAAACAGAAAGTACGACCGGGTGATATCTTAGGGTGTCTGACGGGGAAAAATGGTATCCCAGGCTCTCAAGTTGGCAAGATTCACCTGTTCCCGATGCGCGCATACGTTGCGGTCGAGAAGTCAGCTGCCAAAAAGGCTCTACAAACCATTAGTAATGGCAAGATGAAAGGGCGTCAGTTCCGGGCGCGGCTTCTTAAATAGCATAGAAAGGCTCTTCGTTTGAAGGGCCTTTTCTTTTTCGAGTTTACTTGGATGTGTGATCTTTAGTTAAGCGCGCTTTAATTCGGCTCAAACTGATAGGCGTGATCCCAAGATAAGCAGCTATTTGGCTATCGGTAATACGTAGCTTTAAGTCTGGGTAGTGGGCGCAAAATAATTGGTATCGTTCCTCTGGCGAGTAGAGCAGCATAAAGCGTTCTTTGTTCTCTTTATTAACCAGTTGGTTTTCGAGTAGCTTTAAGTAAATGGCGTGCTTTTCTGCTCGCCAGTGATGCAACATTTCAATTGGCAAGCAAAATAGCTGACAAGCGCTCAGCGTTTCCAATAAGTAAGGCGAAGGTTGGTCCTTTATTATGCTCTCAAACCCGATAACCCAGTCCTTCTCCCAATAAAATTCTTTACTGAATTCTTTGCCGTGCTCCGTGAGATAGCTTGCGTGGCATAACCCCTCAATGATGAAGTAAAGGTGTGAGCTAAACTCCCCTTGGTGATTAAGAATGTGGCGTGTAGGCAGTTCGAGCAACTCACCATTTTCAATAAGTTGGTTTGCTTCTGTCTCTAAAAAGCCATGTTTGACTAAGTCTGAAAAAAGATCGCTGTGCATGTGATAACTCGGAAACGGTTTTCTTTATTTTAACGGGTTTTATTGATAACAAAAAAGCGGCTCATGAGAGCCGCTTAGTGTTGTTGTCAAATCAACCTTATTTATTCAGACCGATTTGATAAATTGCGAAACCAATGTCGTCTGTTGACACGCGTTTCATTGGGTATTGTCCTTTCTCTTTGATGAACTGCGCCGCTTTATCGCTAGGGGAGGTTTCGAAACGAATATCTAGCTTGTTATCGGACTTAATCGGTGCGAAAGACCAGTTGTTGTCAGCGCTTGGTGTCACTTCTCCTTTTTCTTCACTCACGCGAGAAATATAAGTGGCGACGACAGAGCGGTTTTCATCTGGTGCGTCAAATGCAATGAAATCTGGGCCTGTACCAGGGAAAGTATTGCTATAAGCACGGTAGTTATTGGTTGCGATGATGAAATCTTGCTTCGGATTGACAGGCTTACCATTGAACGTCAGATTCACAATGCGCTGAGAATCTGGATTAATCACTTTACAATCCGCATCGTACTTCGGCGGTTGGGTAACGTCGATTTGGTAGTTAACCCCATCAATAACATCGAAGTTGTACGTACGGAAATTATCCCAATCAATCAAAGATTGCGGTTTAGGATTGTTGATGTCGATGTGGTTGAATTGACCCGCACTGCACTCTAGCCATTCGCGAACTTCTTTACCTTTCACTTTCATCGCAACCAAGGTGTTTGGATATAAGTAAAGATCGGCCGCATTACGGAAGGTGAGCTGACCGGATTCTACTTCTGTAAAGTTATTCGGATCGTTCTTACGACCGCCGACTTTAAATGGTGCTGCCGCACTCAGTACTGGAATGTCAGAAAGGTCTGGGTCGCCTTGAATAAAGCGTTCTACGTAGTCTTTCTGAGCAAGGTTAACGATTTGAATGGTGGGGTCGTCCTGCACTAATGCCAAGAAGCTGTACATGACATCATTTGCTTTGCCGATTGGTTGGTTTACAAATTCACGAGTGCCTTTGTGATCTTCTTCTAACGCTTTCACAATATCTGCATCGGCTTTAGCTAATGACTTCTTATTTACTTTATCGAAGATAGGGCGTGCTTCTGCTTGGCCTTCGACGACTTGCCATCTGCCGTCTTTCTCTTTCAGCATCAAATCCATCACACCTACGTGACTTCCCCAGCGGCCCGGCATCACGGACGTTACACCATTGATGGTCCCTTTATCTATATCAACACCAGGTAGGTTTGCGAAGTCTTTCCCTGGGAAGACGGCGTGAGAGTGGCCAAAAGCAATCGCATCAATACCTTCAACTTCTGTGAGGTAGTAAACAGAGTTTTCAGCGCCTAGTTTGTATGGATCAGTAGAAATGCCTGAGTGTGGAATCGCCACAATAACGTCTGCGCCTTCTTTCTTCATTTGAGGAATCAGTTTCTCTGCTGTTTCCTTAATGTCTTTAGCAAAGACTTTGCCTTCTAAGTTCTTCTTATCCCACACCATAATTTGTGGTGGTACAAAGCCGATGTAACCCACTTTTATTTGATGCGCTTCGCCGTTTGTGTCTTTAAAGGTGTGGGTTTTGATCAGGTAAGGCTTGAAGTAATGCTCACCGGTTTGTTTATCAAATACGTTTGCGTTGATGTAAGGGAAGTTTGCCCCCTTCAACGTCTTTTGTAGAAAATCTAAGCCATAGTTGAACTCATGATTGCCAATGTTGCCCACATCGTAGTCTAGCTGGTTCATCGCTTTGTAGACTGGGTGCACGTCGCCGGGATTAATCCCCTTTGCTGCCATGTAATCGCCCATTGGGCTGCCCTGAATTAAATCACCGTTATCTACTAGTACCGTGTTTTCTGCCTCGGACTTAGCTTGTTTCACTATTGTCGCAGCGCGACTTAAACCGATTTGCTGTGATGGTTGGTCTTTGTAGTAATCGTAATCCATCACGTTGGTGTGAATGTCGGTGGTTTCGATAATACGAAGCTTGATGGTATCGGCCATTGCTGGGCCAGCAAGCGTTAGCATGCCACTTAAAACTGCGAGGGAAATAGGATGAACTGCCACTTTCATTTGGTGCTCCAATTCAATGATAAGGGGAAATCGTACTGCGTAATGTATCAAACACAGGTGCAACTCGATGATAAAGATACAGAAAACTGTGAACATTAATCAGTTTACTGAACCTTACTCATATTAACCGCCGACTTTTTCACGCTTTTGAATGAGACCAAACAAAAACTTCTTAGCAGATTTTTGAATAAAAAATGAAATTTTAGAATTTCAGGTAATATAAACGCCCCGCCATAATGCTTGCATAACGATATCAATGGACGATGAGCAAGCACATGGCAACGAACGATTCAGTCACTTCTTTTCCTAAACCAAAGCCCCGGTTAGTTTCTGACAACCCAGTAGCTGGTGTTACTCGTTTTGCAAAGCAATCGCTACAGCCTGGTGAAGTCGCCTTAGTGGGGGCGGGGCCGGGTGATCCTGAACTTTTGACAGTGAAAGCACTGAACTGTTTGCAGCAAGCCGATGTGGTTTTGTACGACTACTTGGTGTCTGAAGAAATCATGGCCTTGATCCCTAGCGATACGATTTTAGTGTGCGTTGGGAAACGAGCTGGGCATCACAGTGTGCCGCAGGAGAAGACGAATCAGCTTTTGGTGGATTTTGCCAAGCAGGGCTACAAAGTAGTGCGCATTAAAGGTGGTGATCCATTTGTATTCGGTCGTGGCGGTGAAGAGCTGGAAGTGCTTGCTGATGCAGGCGTGCGTTTTCAGGTCGTCCCTGGCATTACCGCGGCAGCTGGCGCAACGGCCTATGCTGGGATTCCACTGACTCATCGTGATTATGCGCAATCGGCCATCTTTGTGACTGGCCACTTGAAAGAAGAAAGTGATGAGATGGATTGGTCCACGTTGGCGCGTGGGAATCAGACTTTAGTGATCTACATGGGGCTGATGAAATCACACTATATTCAGAATCAACTCATTAAGCATGGTCGTTCAGCGTCGACTCCGATTGCCATTATTGAGCGTGGCACGCAGATTCAACAAAAAGTATTTACGGGAGAACTATCCCAACTCTCTGATTTATCGAAGGAAGCACAATCGCCATCTTTGATTGTTGTCGGAGAGGTAGTGCGACTGTCTCAAAAGTTAGACTGGTTTTTGTCTAGTACTGAATTCAACAAAAGTACTATTGCCAACTCCATATAATTTCAGACCAAAGATTAGAGACGTAATGCGCCTTCAAGCTTAAAAAGGAAATACAAAACATGGACCAACAACGTTTAACTCACCTTAAACAACTCGAAGCGGAGAGTATCCATATTATCCGCGAAGTTGCGGCTGAGTTTGATAACCCAGTCATGATGTATTCGATTGGTAAAGACTCATCAGTGATGCTGCACCTAGCGCGTAAAGCGTTTTACCCGGGCAAAATTCCATTTCCACTTTTGCATGTCGATACCGACTGGAAATTCCGCGAGATGATTGAGTTTCGCGATCGCACCGCTGCCAAATACGGCTTTGAGCTTTTGGTACATAAGAACCCAGAAGGTCTAGCAATGGGCTGCAGTCCGTTTGTTCATGGCTCGTCAAAGCATACGGACATCATGAAAACGCAAGGTCTTAAGCAGGCGCTAAACAAATATGGCTTCGATGCTGCTTTTGGTGGCGCTCGTCGTGATGAAGAAAAATCACGCGCAAAAGAACGAGTGTATTCGTTCCGTGACAAGAACCATACCTGGGACCCTAAAAGCCAACGTCCTGAGCTATGGAAAACGTACAACGGTCAGGTTAATAAGGGTGAGAGCATTCGTGTATTCCCACTTTCGAACTGGACGGAGCTTGATATCTGGCAATACATCTATTTAGAAAACATCGAGATCGTACCGCTTTATCTCGCTGACAAACGCCCAGTTGTTGAACGTGACGGCATGCTAATCATGGTTGATGATGATCGTATGGAGCTTCAACCGGGTGAAGTGATCGAAGAGAAGAGTGTGCGTTTCCGTACTCTTGGTTGTTATCCATTAACTGGGGCTATCGAGTCTGAAGCGAACACTTTGACCGGCATTATCGAAGAGATGCTGGTGGCAACGTCGAGTGAGCGCCAAGGTCGAGCGATCGACCACGATCAGTCAGGATCGATGGAGCTAAAGAAACGTCAAGGTTACTTCTAAAGGATCTAAGGAAAGATAATGAACAGTGCAGTTGAAGCTCAATTAGCCGAGCTTGGTATCGAAGGCTATTTAACACAACACCAGTACAAGTCGTTACTTAGATTCTTGACTTGTGGCTCGGTAGATGACGGTAAAAGTACACTAATCGGTCGCTTACTCCATGACTCAAAACAAATTTATGAAGATCAGCTAGCGGCAGTGCACTCAGACAGCCAACGTGTGGGCACCACGGGTGAAAAGCCTGACCTTGCGTTGTTGGTCGATGGCTTACAAGCTGAGCGCGAGCAGGGGATCACAATTGATGTGGCTTACCGCTATTTCTCGACGCAGAAACGTAAGTTCATCATCGCCGATACTCCTGGGCACGAGCAGTACACGCGCAATATGGCAACAGGCGCATCGACGTGTGACTTAGCGGTGATCTTAGTTGATGCACGTAAAGGCATTCTTGATCAAACTCGTCGTCACTCTTTTATTTCCAACCTACTGGGTTTGAAACACTTTGTTGTGGCGATCAACAAGATGGATTTAGTGGATTACTCGCAAGAGCGCTTTGAAGAAATCCGCGATGAGTATCTTAAGTTTTCTGAGAATCTAACCGGGGATATTGATATTCAAATCATCCCGATTTCGGCGCTTGAAGGTGACAATGTGGTGGATAAAGGGCAAAACCTAAGCTGGTTTAAAGGCCCGTCATTGCTTGAACTTCTTGAAACGGTCGATGTGGATCAAGAAAAAGGTGCGGGTGAGTTCCGCTTCCCTGTGCAATACGTTAACCGTCCTAACCTCGATTTCCGTGGTTTTGCGGGGACGATTTCTTCAGGTTCGATCAAAGTCGGTGATGCCATCAAAGCATTGCCATCGGGGAAAACGTCAACCGTGGCACGCATTGTTACGTTTGATGGTGATATTGAGGAAGCTCGTGCTGGGTTGGCGGTCACTCTGACGCTAAGCGATGAGATCGATATTAGCCGTGGCGATTTGATTGTTCTAGACAATGCTCAAGTGGAAACCACAAACCACTTGCTTGCCGATGTGGTATGGATGACAGAGCAACCTCTGCAACCGGGTCGTGACTACGACATCAAAATCGCGGGTAAGAAAACTGTGGGCCATGTTGAAGCGATTCGTCACCAATATGATATCAACAACCTATCAACTCATAGTGCGGCAGAGCTGCCATTGAATGGTATTGGCTTGTGTGAATGGTCTCTCAATGAGTCAGTTGCGCTGGACAATTACCAAGATTGTGCTGATACCGGCGGCTTCATCATTATCGATCGTCTGACGAACGTGACGGTTGGTGCAGGCATGGTCAAAGAAAGCCTCGCGGTGGTTGAGCGCGACTTGACGGACATCTCTGCGTTTGAAGTTGAGCTGAATGCACTTGTGCGTAAACACTTCCCACACTGGGAAGCAAAAGACGTCAGCCAATTGCTGAAAAAGTAATTGGCGCGCCCGAGCACGATAAGCTCTGATTCTATCTGTTGTTGTGCTTGGGGCGTCGCTGCCTAACTGAGTTGCGAAATGCAGTTAGGTTATTCTCCTAATACCAGAATGCTTCGGTGAAGCCCAAGAAAACCGAGCATTCTGATGTTCTTTTCGCTTGCGCTGATTTTGGTCTGTTTACTCGTTTGTCTGGTGTCTCACGGATAAATGAGCCGTTGTTGTGCCCTTTGGGCGATTTGGTAAGGAAAGGCTATGTGGGAACAAGGGTTTGTATTAGCGATTTTGCTTGGCATTATCACTTGTTTGCTTGTCACAAAAATTAAGCCTAGTTATGTCTTTGCGGGTGCCGCTTTTATTGCATTTATGGCGGGAATGATGGATTCAGCCACGATCGCATCCAACTTTACCAACTCTTCGTTATTGACTCTGGTTCTGTTGATTCTTGCATCGTGTGCTTTAGAAAAAACGTTACTAATCAGTTGGGTGAGCCGTAGTATTTCTGAAGGCCAGTTAGGCAGTGTGATCGCTAAGCTTGGTGTATCAACGGCCTTGCTCTCTTCATTCACGAATAATACCGCCGTGGTTGTCTCATTGATTGGGGCGATTAAGCGTAATCAGCAGCATGCGCCTTCGAAATTACTCATCCCGCTGTCTTACGCCGCCATTTTTGGTGGCACATTAACTTTGATAGGTACGTCGACTAACTTAATCATCAACAGCTTTGTTGAAGATGCCGGTTTGCCGAGCCTGAGCTTTTTTACACCCACGATGATTGGCTTGGCGGTGTTGGTGGGAGGAATGCTGATTCTTATCCCGCTCAGTTACTTACTGCCGAACTACGATGATCAAAGCCAAGAAGATTTACCGTACTTTCTTGAGTCTCGCGTAGAGCCTGGTTCACCGTTAGTTGGGCGCACGGTCAGCGAGAATAATTTACGTGCGCTGCGCAAACTGTTTCTTGCGGAGGTTGTACGAGATGGCGTGACGGTTTCCTCTGTAGGACCGGATTTCGTACTCAATGCGAAAGACCGATTGTTGTTTTGTGGTGATGTTGAGAGCGTCGCGACCCTGCAAGAAATTCCGGGCCTCAAGCTTTTTGGTCAGCAGCACTTGAATGGGCAAAATTTTATTGAAGTTGTGGTGAGCTCATCCGCGACGTTTTGCTATAAAACACTTAAAGAGAGCCGATTCCGTGACCGCTTTGATGCCGTTGTTGTCGCTATTCGTCGTGGCCATGAGCGCCTAGAGGGCGGTTTGGGTAGCATTACCTTAGCGCCAGGTGACACGTTAGTTCTGGTTCCGGGGAAGCGTTTTGAATCGGAGCGCCGAGCTCATCGTAAAGAGTTTGTTTTAGTGCATGATTTGGACTCTAGCGCTCGGCTTGATACTAATAAATCCTCCATCGTACTACTGGGCTTTGCTGCCGTAATTGGGTGTGCGTTATTAGAGCTAGTACCAATTATTAAAGGCCTTGCCGCGTATCTTATCGCACTTATCGCGTTTGGCATTGTACAGATTTCAGAACTGCGCCGCCGTTTCCCAATTGATATCGTTGTGATTGTCGGCTCTGCTTTGTCTATTGCTCAACTGATGATCTCTTCTGGATTGTCAGAAAGAATGGGAGTGATGTTTATTGAAGCGTTTAATGGCTGGGGAGTATTTGGTGCCTTGGTGGCGACTTATATCATGACATTGGTACTCACTGAATTGGTGACAAACAATGCCGCGGCTGCGCTTTCTTTTCCTATTGGCTATAGCATGGCGGTCGGTTATGGCGTTGATCCGATGCCATTCATTATGGCGGTCTTGTTTGGCGCCAGTGCGAGCTTTATTTCTCCCTACGGTTATCAAACCAACTTGCTGGTGTACAGCGTAGGAAATTACAAATTGACCGACTATGTGAGAATTGGTGTGCCGATTTCGATTGTGTACTCTGTATTAGTACTTACTTTGATTCCGGTCTTCTTCCCGTTTTAATTCCGATATTTACAAGGATACGTTATGACTGCCGAAACGACGGTAAAAGATGAAAACATTGTTTGGCACCAGCATTCGGTTGATAAACAGTTTCGTGCTGAATTAAAGAAACAAAAACCTGCCGTATTGTGGTTTACCGGCTTATCTGGAGCGGGTAAATCAACCGTAGCGGGGGCGTTGGAAAATCGCCTTGCAGCATTGGGTTACCACACTTATTTATTGGATGGTGACAATGTGCGACATGGCCTGTGTAGCGATTTGGGCTTTTCTGAGCAGGATCGTCGCGAGAACATTCGTCGTATTGGTGAACTGGCTAAACTGATGGCGGATGCAGGCTTAATTGTGTTGTCGGCGTTCATTTCACCGCATCGTGCAGAGCGACAGCTAGTGCGCGACTTATTGCCAGAAGGTGAGTTTATCGAAGTGTTCGTCAATGCATCTCTAGAAGTCTGCGAAGGTCGCGATCCTAAAGGTTTGTACCGCAAAGCACGTGCGGGAGAAATTCCTAACTTCACTGGTATTGATTCTGAATATCAAGCACCGAAGAATCCGGAAGTCGATTTACCAGCGGGCGAAAAAAGCGTCGATGAGCTGGTGGACTTGTGCTTGGAAGCGCTTAAGTCGCGTGCAGTGATCCGATAAATAAGCATTTGGATCATTGGTGACCTCAAGCTCTTTGATCGGCTTAAGAAGCATTTGGATCATGGGTGGTCAAATGCTTCTCAAACTGCCTACACGGTATGATGAACCGTACTTTTAGCGTCACTATGGACACTAAATCTATGATTTAAAAGCGCAAGCATTTGGTCGTAGTAGTCGGCATGTGGTTTGTTACCGAGCAAGGTACAGAGTTCATTGCCTGTTGGCGTGAAGCGGTAATATAAAAGACGGACGCCTTTGCTGTTCACGTTCAGCGACAAGTTTTTACCTTGGTAGGTGAGGATCAATGGCGTCTCGATACCAATTTCGCCAGATTCAAGCTCGGTACTATGCAGTAACCCTAGTTCAATCAACAGCAACAAACTTGAATAGGGCAGCTGAAAACTTCCCATGTTTAAGCTGTTGGCGATGTCTCGTTTGCCGAAGCTAAATATTCCTCCTTGCGCTTTATAACCAATTAACAGCTTGCGACTGTGATCCCCTCCAAAACTGCACGCCAGAGAGGCGGCTCTTTGCAGAGTTTGCGCTTCTTTTGGTGACATATCTTTGAGGACTTTGAGCGCTTTCATTGACGTCGAGCCTGGGTTTGTTACTTCACGCTTCATCACTTGAGCCCATAACTTTTGCATCGCGCTGTTATGGATGTCTTGAGCCATTTCAAAAAAACGATACAACCAGTCTTGGTCGGGCTCTCCGGCAGTTTCATCTCGGCATGAACTGTGTGCTAGCTTTAAAATCTGCTCTAGGTTTTTTTGTCGCTGTTCTTGGCGTCTCTGTTCACGCAGTTGGGCTCTTTCAAGCGCGGATTTGGCTGGTGGATCGGTTTGCAGTAAGGCATCCAGACCGTGTATTTGGGCAATGGTTTTTACCTTGCTGGCACTGTCTTTGATGTAGCCCTGCTTTTTTTCTTGTTGCGTATTTTTTTGTGCGTTTGACTGATGTTCGATGACAACAGGTTGCTTTGTCGGTTCTGCCATTAATTTTCCTACCAAGAACTGCGCTGTTCGCTTGTTTAAATTTACACCTTATCTAACCAGGCGACCAGATAGGAGTTCTCAGTTTTTGAACGAATAGGGCTATCCAAAATGATAATGAGTTGTTAAAATTGTTATCGTTATTTTGGAGGGACAATGAAGTTCTCAGAAGCAGGTAAATTAAAAAAGCACCTGTCGATAGCGTTTCTTTTGGTTATTTATGTTGGCGTATTAGCGTATTTGTCTCGTTATATCGTGTAACACAGAACTAAAAAAGGCGCCGATGTGACGCCTTAGGTGTACCGATGCATGTCAACGACTTAAACTACATATCGTCGTAGGCTTCTATTTTCGATCCCTCAATAACGTAAGCCGTTTCAGCCAGCTCGTGGCTTATCGTCTCGGTTTTCAACTCTCCAACCACATATATGACATCCCACAGTTCTTGAACGGGTGCGCCTTTGGGAAACTTCACGTAAATGATTTGGTTTGGTGGCGGTGGTGGTACGTGGATACAAGCTCCAAAGTATGGCACCAACAAAAACTCGGTGACGGTATTCGCGTCACCTTCAAGCGGGATGACAAAGCCCGGGATTTTAACTTGGCTTCCATTTAGCTCTGGTCGAACGTTACCAATTCTAGACTGTTGCGCTGCGCCGCCACTGTGATCAGAAGCTGGCATGCCCACGCTGTCGAACAGTTTGCGTTCTTTCTCAGGTACTAGATCAATCCAGTCGAGCGTTAATGGCTCCTCGCTTGCGAGTACTGGTGCTATAAATGAGACGATCAGCAAGCAACTTGCGAGTATTTTTCTCCACATTTTATTAAATCCTTATTGTCATTCCGTCACTTAGTGACTGTCGGTAGGCGCGAAAAGCCGGGATGAAACCAATTACAATTCCAGCGCATTGTACGAAACCTAATAGCATCCATTCATAGGGCGATAAGAGGCTTAAAGTCAGATGTATTCCATAATGCTGTTGAATGATGGGTTGCACGATGGCGAGAATGGCATACAGCCCTGCCACTCCGGTCACAATTCCGGCAGCAGTAAGTAGACTGGCTTCGCTGATCAACAATGAGAAAACATGACGAGGTCTTGCTCCCATAGCGCGCAAAATCGCCATTTCACGGCGGCGCTCCTGCAAGCTGGTTAATAAGCTGCTTAGCATGCCGAGTAATCCTGCAATCACCACAAAGCCAGACACTGCCATTAAGGCTTGCTCGGCAACAGACATCATTCCCCACAGTTCATGCAACGCAACCCCGGGCATAATCGCGCTAAGCGGTTCTTTGGGATAAGTGTTGATTTGCCTTTGTAGGGCGAAAGTCTGAATACGAGATTTCAAACCGACCAGCATCGCGGTAATTTGCTTGGGCTGAAAGTCTCTGTTTTTGAGATCTTGTGCCTTGGGTGTTGGGCCTAAACGTGCACCGCTTTCCCATCCGACGTGAATCGCTTCGATGGCTTCTAGCGAGACATGAACGGTTTTGTCGACTGGCGTGCCAGTGGGCGCAAGAATCCCGACAACTTTGAATGGCAGGTTGTCATGTCGGCTAAAGCCTACATCACTAATGCCGTGGGCAATGATGATTTCACTACCGACGTGATACCCCAGCTGTTTTGCGACATCAGAACCGAGCACGGTTTCAAATAAACCATTGAATTCTAGGCCTTCTGAAAATGTTAGTGATTGCTTACTTCCGAATTTATAGTGTTCAAAATAGCTGTGGTTGGTTCCCATGACTCGGAACCCTTTGTGCGAGTCGCCAAGTGAGATTGGAATCGCCCAATCTACTGCTCGATGATTGGCAAACTCTTGGTAGCTCTTCCAGTCAATGTTGTTGGTGGCATTGCCAATGCGAAATACAGAGTAGAGCAGCAAGTTCACTTGTCCAGAACGGCCACCAATGATGAGGTCGGTGCCTGAAATTGTATTGGCGAAGCTATCTTTTGCCTGAGTACGAATGCGTTCTACTCCTAAAAGGAGTACGACAGAAATCGCGACTGTCATGATGGTTAATATTGCCGTCGCCTTACGATTGATTAAGCTCTTCCACGCGAGCTTTGCAACAGCGCTCATGATGCGGCTCCTAGGTTAGATGCTTGGTTAATATCTGGTAGGTTAAGTGTGCGGTCAAATAAGGGCTCAAGCGTTGGATCGTGACTGACGAAGATCAGCGTAGCGTTGGCTTGATTCGTTTGCTCCATCAGGAGTTCAATAAACGCTTTACGGTTATCGTGGTCTAGAGCGGAGGTTGGCTCGTCAGCAATCACTAACCCCGGATACCCAATGAGTGCTCGTGCAGCCGCAACACGTTGTTGTTGGCCAATGCTCAGTTCCGATACCGGACGAGCATGAAGCTCGCTGGGTAGGTGGAGCCTTTCAAGCAGAGCTTGAGCTTGCTCTTCTAACGTTTGAGATGACGTTCTTGAAAGCGCGCGGCCACGTCGTGTTTGACTGAATTGGCAAGGCAGTAGTACGTTTTCAAGTACGTTTAAATAAGGCAATAAATTGAACTGCTGAAAGATATAGCCAATGTGATCGGCGCGAAATTTGTCTCTTTGACTTGCACTTAAACTAACAAGGTCAGTATTCAGTACGGATAGAGAGCCTGATGTTAACGTGTTGATGCCAGTTAGTAGGGCAAGCAGCGTAGATTTACCGCAGCCACTGGGACCTTTGATAAATACGTGCTCACCTTGGGCAATATGTAACTGTGGAATATGAATGGTTGCGTGTGTTGAACCGGGCCAGACAAACTGGGCATTATTTAGCTCAACAACGTTTGACATGATTTCAGTCATACTAAATCACCAAAGCATTGGCGTGTAAGTGTGTACTTACACGCCACTCGTGTTATTTGATTACGATTTGGGAGTTATCTTTGCTCAGTTTGATGGCTGATTGCATGGTGTCAGTGAATATATTGACGTTGATTGACTCAGTCGTTGGAAATTGATTAAACCAGTCGCTTTGAATGTGACTGAGTTGGTTAACTTGGTCACAGCTGAAGCGATATTGCACCGAAAACTCACCATGTCCGCCATTTTCATGCTCCTCATGGTGAGCATCGTGACCGTCATGGTGCTCATGTTCATCATGATGTTCATTGTGATGATCATGGTGTTCGTGCCCTTCATGATCGTGATTTGCATGGTCATCATGGTCGTGCTCGCTATGATCATGGTCTTCATGAGGGGTGCTGAGGTTATGGTTTACGTAAGCTTCTTCAATATCACAATTGGCTTGCGCGTTAATAGCAAACAGTGTGTTGCTGTCTTCTAGGGTGGCAATGGCTTGTTTAAGTGCTTGCTCTTGCTGTTCATTTTCTGGAGCATGCTCGAAACCAACCACATCGGCACCGGGAGCAGTAATCTCCACTAACAGATCCTTTCCATCTTGGGCGATATTAAATTCGACGTGACCATGCACATGAGCACCGTGCTGGCGGTATTCGTCCGCATTTGCTGCTGTCGATAAAGAGAGACCAATGACAAGCGCTAAAATATGTTTCGATAACATTTTGTGTTTCCTAATTTTGCTGGCACTAACCCGAGCAATACCGGATCAGATTTGTATTTACTAAGGTGCGATTCGTTGACACGTGAGGTGCAGGAATACGCACAAATTATGTTGAGTGTGGAATAGTTTGGAAATTAAGCAAAATAAGGCGGGGCACGAGCTGCACCACGAATGTCTTCACTATTAACAAGGCGCTGAAAGACATCATGGTATTGGATGCGCGTAAATGTTGGCGTCGATAGGGTCGGTTGAGCTTTGGCTATGCCGTGCTGAACCCCAGAAAATAGCTGGCAATGATGGTGTGTGTGGTGTTCGGGAGTCAGATCAACTTGATGAAGGATTACCGCAAAGTTCCAAGCGATCAGCAACGCGGCACTGAAAAATAAAACAGTGCGATGCCAATGCTTCCGTATCTTTTGCTGGTGGTGGTACATCTGAGCTCCTCTTACCGACTGTTATAATATAACACCCATAATGAGTAAAAGTTCACTCTTTTGTTGGCTAGTGGGAAAATTTACGTCAACACATGCGATGTCGCCGAATCTGAGACAGTCTCCTTGGTGGAATCACTGAGCGTTAAACTAGGGGCAACAGAAATCTCAAGCTTTAAGGTTGGTCGCATGGCTCCTTACATTGCGTACTACGGATATTAAGGAGCCAAGCAACGAGACTAGATGTTCTGTTTAATTAGCTTGATCACCTTTGCAATTTCATCTTGCTCAAGTGCGCCTTCTTTTACAAACAGCACTTTGCCTGTTTTGTCTTGAACAATAATGGCAGAGCTTTCTTCTTTAAGATCCCAAGTGTTGGCGACTACGCCATTTTCATCCAGAACCATAGATGACCAAGGAAACTCTTTTTTGCTGTCTTGGGCTGAAGATTTCACGAACGAACCTGTCCCCCAGATGGCATCATCTTGGTTAATGATCGTAGTTGTTTGGTAGCTTTCTTGCGGGAATTGCGCGGCGGTTATTGCTGACATCAAAGGGGCGTTCATTTCTTTTGAACTGCTACGACCTGCGATTGCTTGAATAACACGAACCTTACCCTGCATATGCTGGGTTGCCCATGGTTGGTATGCCACGCCCTCACCTTGCAAAACAATCTCGCCATAAGCCGCGACCTTGGCAGAAGGAACGGTCTCACCGACAGATAGGTTGTGTGCAAACGCAAAGCTTGGCGTTATAGCCAATAGTAGAGGTAGGAGAGTCTTAGTTTTCATATTGTTATATTCCGTACGAGTTGGAAGTTTTCCAGTATATATCCAGATCTAGGAAATTTGTAGAACTGTTGATAACATTTATTTAACGTATGGGGTGGTGTAATATTGCGTTATATTTAGAATTTGCTAAAATGAACCTCGTCGCAGATTGCGCATCAAGATTGCAGAGGATAAATAAGCAATCCGTGTTTTCTCAAAGGAATTGAGGTGAGTTATGCTACGTGAGTTTGCTGTATACCGACCATTACAAGTGGCACGTTTCGTTAAAACGTTGTTCAAAGGTCAATTCTTTATTGCTGGGGTTGGATGTTTTCAGTTCGACAATGGCAAAGTTTTGCTCCCTGACGTCAACGATCAGAAAAGACTCACCATCTTTAAAGAAGTCAACCAAGTGATTGCTTCGTTGTCTGTTTAAGAGCCCGTTGGCTTGAATTTAGTTTTCGATTTCAAAAAAGAGCGACCTATTCGGTCGCTCTTTTTGGTTTCAGTTAGTCCTAGGAACTAACTTTGTAAGCTGGGTGGAAAGCAAACACCTGTGCCACCGATACCGCAGTAACCGTCAGGGTTTTTAGCCAGATATTGCTGGTGGTAAGTTTCGGCAAAATAATACGGGCCCGCTGGCTGTATCTCAGTGGTGATGTTCGCGCGTAGTTCCTCTTGCAGTGCTTGTTGATACAAGAGCTTCGATTTTTCTGCGCTCTCTTGCTGCTTCGCGGAATAAGTGTAAATAGCCGAACGGTATTGTGTGCCCAAATCGTTACCTTGACGCATCCCCTGGGTTGGGTCATGTTTCTCCCAAAAAACGGCCAGTAGTTTTTCTAAGGAAATCACGCGTTCATCGAAGACGACTCGTACTACCTCTGTATGGCCTGTTTTACCCGTACACACCTCTTCATAAGTAGGATTGGGTGTATATCCACCGGCGTAGCCAACCGAAGTGGAGATAACCCCATCCAGTTGCCAAAATACGCGCTCAGCGCCCCAAAAGCAGCCCATTCCCAGCAGAATTTGTTGTTGATGCGGCTCCAATGGTGCCTTTAAGTTAGATTTATTTACAAAATGATGATCTTCAACCTGCATTGGTTGCTCTCTACCTGGCAAGGCATCTTCTATACTGATCAATGTTTGTTTGTTGAGCATGGTATTTGTCCTTCAATACGTGTCTTAAATTTGCGAACTTTTTCATTTCGTCTGTATCTGATGCTGTGATGACATAGACCGCGTTAAACCTATTAATATTACAGACTTAGACTTTAATTGGCGTTATCATTATTTACGTTTACTTAACCTCATTCAGCCAAAAAAGCATGATAAAAAAAGCTCTCCTCACCATTGTTGGCCTGTTTGCCTTTTCTCATGGTGCCTATGCCGATGTTTCTTTGACTTTAAAAGGCATCGATGGCGCTTTAGAAGAGAATGTCAGTGCGTACCTGTCGTCCATTCCAGCGAAGGACTACTCCACTTCTCTGCGCTTTCAAGCGAGATTAGATCAAAGTATCACTGAAGCTCTCAATGCGCTTGGGTATTATCATGCAAAAATTTCATACTCTATTCCGGAAGGGAATGATGAGTTGATCGTCAGCATCAAGCCGGGTTTACCTGTGAAAGTGAAAGTCATGGATGTGGTGATCACAGGTGAAGCAAAAGACGATGAAGAGTTCGCCAAACTTATTGAACGTTCACCGCTTAAAGTCGGCAAAGTATTGAATCAAGGTGAATACGATAGCCTGAAATCGGGTATTCGTAACTTGGCGTTGCAGCGTGGTTATTTCAATGGTGATTACAAGCTCAGCAAACTTGAAGTGATTCCTGACTTCAATGAAGCGAATGTGCGTTTGCATTATGACAGTGGTATTCGTTATCACTTTGGTCCGATTAACATTACTGGCAGTCAGATTTGGGAAAACCGTGTTGAATCAATGCGACCTTTTGAAATTGGTGAACCTTACTTGGTTTCGCAAGTGGGGGAGTACAACCAAAATCTGTCTAATACCGATTGGTTTTCATCGGTTTTTGTGGAGCCTGATTTAAGTAAATTGGATGAGGGACGCGAATTGCCAATTAAGGTCTCGCTCGCGCCAGCGTCAAAAAACCAAATAGAAACCGGTCTTGGTTACTCGACCGATACTGGTGTGCGTGGCACGTTAAAATGGAAAAAACCATGGGTTAGTTCACGTGGCCACAGCTTTAATACGGCGTTATCACTATCAAAGCCAGAACAGACGATCACGGCAGGCTACAAAATCCCGCTTGATGATGTATTGCGTGAATACTACCAACTGCAATTTGGTTTAAAGCACCTTGATAACCGAGATACGGAGAGTTTGGAATCCAACCTGGCAGTTGAGCGACATTGGCTAACCGATGGCGGCTGGCATAAAACCATTTATGTTCGTCACTTGTACGAAAACTTCTCTCAAGGTCTGCAAGATGATGGGGTGCAATTTGTTTTACCCGGAGCTACTTTTTCACGAACTCGTGTCCGTGGTGGCAACATGCCAATGTGGGGGGATAAGCAAAGTGTAACGATCGAATATGGTGATCCTGCTTTGCTGTCAGAAACGCGAGTATTGCGCCTATTAGGGCGATCATCTTGGATCCGCGGGATCGGTGATAATCATCGTGGTTTGTTCCGTTTAGAAGGTGGTGCGAACATCACTGACGAATTTGAAAAGCTTTCGCCTTCTCTGCGTTTCTTCGCTGGTGGTGATAACAACATTCGTGGTTATGGATATGAGTCTATTTCACCTGTGGATGAAAGTGGCGCTTTGACGGGTGGTAAATACATCGTCAGCAGCACATTAGAGTATCAATATCGCGTGTATGGAAACTGGTGGGCAGCCACCTTCTACGATATTGGTGATGCATTTAACGAAACACCTGAATGGAAATCGGGTGCTGGTGTGGGTATCCGTTGGGCGTCTCCGGTTGGACCGGTTAGCTTTGATTTTGCGTGGGGACTGGATGAAAAACCAGAAAGAGAGTTCCGCATCCACTTCTCATTGGGGCCTGAGTTATGATCAAAATGATGTTTAAGTGGACCAAATGGTTGTCGCTAAGTTTGATTGGTCTATTGCTGTTGCTCATCATTTTTGTTGCGACAGTGCTATTTACTCACCCTGGTCTTAAGCTCGCGTTGTGGGGAGCAGAAAAGGCTTTACCGCAACTACAGATAGAGAAAGCTCAGGGTTCATTATTTCCTCGTTTTGAGCTACAGAACGTCAGTTTTGTCGACGAATCTTTGAACATCGACGCAAAAGTCGATCGTTTAGCGTTAGCGGTTAACTTCCGTTGTTTCTTTGATCCTAAAGTCTGTGTCGATGAGCTAACTCTGCAAGGTGTTAACTTTCAGATGCCAGAGCTCCCTCCGGCAGGCGAAGAGCCTGAGGAGACACCGCCATTACGTACAGTCAGTACACCAGTCCCTATTTTTGTTAATAAGGTCAGTTTTGATGACATTAACTTAAACATTTTGGGCAACCAAATTGACTGGCAAGATTTCTCTACCGGGCTTTCTATGCAAGGCGACCGTTTAGTGATTGCGCCGACGGCATTAAAAGACATCAATGTTGCACTGGCTCCAAGTGAAGCTGAACCTGAAGCGGCCACAGACGAGCCGAAAGACGCTGACGCTCCGCCGCAAGATATTGTGTTACCTGAGGTGTGGATTCCACTCACTGTGGAAGCAAGACGCCTCGATATTCATAACTTCAAGCTTGCAGGTGAGAAGCCGGTGATCGTTCACCACCTTGGTGTTGTAGCGAAAGCGGGGGGCGACCGTGTTGATGTGAAAACATTAGAGCTCGATATGCCTGAAGTGGAAGGTAAGTTAAGCACGCAAGTAACGCTTTCTGCTGACTATCCTCTCAAAGCTCAGCTCGATGCGCTGGTGAAGCAAGCGGATGCGAAAGGGCAAAAGCTGTCGCTGTCAGCTGCTGGCACGGTGGGAGACCTTTCTCTCACTGCGACCTTATCTGAACTAGTCGAAGCGGAGATCAAAGGTGAACTTCAGCCCCTGAAAGCGCAGTTACCCTTTGATGTTGCAATCAAAAATGTGCAAGCGCAATGGCCGTTAATCGGTCAAAGTGATTATCAAGTATCGGTACCAAGTTTATCTGCAAAAGGTTCCCTGGACGGATACATCGTGGCACTAGAAACACAAGCTTCGGGTAAAGATATTCCTGCTGTAGATGTTGTACTAAACGGCAAAGGCACATTAGAGCAAATCGATCTTGAAAGCCTGGTGGTTAAAACATTGGGCGGTGAGCTATCCGGTCAGGTGATGGCGAATTGGGCTGCGCCAATCAACTGGCAAGCTGACCTTAATTTGCAACATATTCAACCAGGTCTTCAATGGGAAGAAGCGGAAGGCGATATCAGTGGTAGCCTCTCGACTTCAGGTTCTTTAACAGAACAAGGCGGTTGGCAAGTCAGTTTACCTAAGTTAGATATCGATGGCATCTTGCGTGGTTATCCGCTGAATGTGGAAGGTCAGCTTGAAGCGTCTGATAAGAATGGCAAAGGTGAAGACATTCAGCTTACCACGCAAGGTTTAGCGCTTTCTCATGGCCCTAACCAATTGAGTGCCAAGGGGAAGATTGATAAGCAGATATTAATGGATGTTGAGGTTAACTTCCCCGATTTTGCGAAAAGTGTTCCGGATCTAGCGGGTAAGATGCAAGGCAACGTGGCGCTGCGTGGTAGCTTGAAAGAGCCTGACATCAAATTAGACCTAGCGCTAAATCAAGTGAGCTGGCAGCAGCAAGCGAACGTCGAAAACATAACTTTGAAGGGGGATGTGACGCCTCTGCCAGCACCGAAAGCGAACTTAAGCCTCATTGCGAACAACATTACCTACGACGACATTAAAGTTGATAGTGCAGACCTTGAAGTTTCTGGGGATGAAAAACTGCACCAACTGACGCTAGATGTGGTGTCTGACATTGTATCAACCAGCTTAGAAATTGAAGGCTCATTCATACAGAAGCCGCAAATGAGCTGGGATGGTGCATTGCGTCGTCTTACTTTGAGCACGCCGCAGGGACCTTGGGCGTTGCAGAAATCGACGGCGGTTAAAGTCAACATTGATAAACAAATCGCTGATGTTCAAGCACATTGTTGGCTGCAAGCCAATTCGAGTGTTTGTTTGACCGAAGATATTAGTGTTGGTCAAAGTGGCGAAGCCAAGTTAGCCGTGAACGACTTTGACTTTGAACAAATCAAGCAGTTCCTGCCGCCAGAGACGAAATTACAAGGGTCGGTCAACGCGCAAGCAGCAGCAAAATGGGCACCAGAGATGAAGCCGGAAGTCACGGTGAACGTTGATATGCCTAAAGGTCAAGTAGAGCAAGCACTAGAGCAGCCGATAACTCTTGGTTGGGAAAGCTTTAGCTTTAAAGCGGCGCTGGCAAAAGACAAGTTAGATGCTGAGTGGTTATTTGATGTGAGAGACAACGGTGACTTATCTGGTCAGGTTTCTTTGGTCGATGTAACGTCTGAGCAGCCTGAGATTGACGGTAAGGTCTCGCTATCGACATTCCATCTGGATTTCTTAGCGCCGTTGATAGGTGAGTACAGCCTATTCAAAGCGAACATGAATACTGATTTGGCGATATCTGGTGATGTTATGCACCCTAAGGTCAACGGTCAGTTCTTGATTGATCAAATGAAGCTACAAGGTGAAGTCACGCCGATAGACATTAACTCCGGTCAGGTCGCGATCAACTTTAAAGGTCACCAAGCGGATCTTGATGCGGGTATCATGACGCCAGATGGTGAGTTGGAAGTGACTGGTGAGGCCGATTGGCAGGATCTAAAAAATTGGCATACCAAAGCGCGCGTATTTGCGAAAGAGCTTCAGGTGGATCTTCCACCAATGGTAAAAATCAAAGTTGAGCCGGACATGACTATTGATGTCACACCACAGCTTGCTAAGGTCGAAGGTAATATTAATCTGCCTTGGGGACGAGTTGTGGTTGAAGAGCTGCCACCAAGTGCGGTTGGTGTTTCAAGCGACACCGTGATTTTGGACCAGAACTTACAGCCTGTGAGTGATATCGAGCCAATGCCATTTGATGTTGAAACGGATATCAACATTAAGATTGGTGATGACTTCCAACTGGCTGCCTTTGGCTTGAAAGGTGGTCTGAAAGGTAACCTCAATGTGACACAGAAAGATAAAGGTCCGTTCATCGTTGGTGAGGTTAATATCGTCGACGGTTCTTACCGTTCTTTTGGTCAGGATTTGGTGATTGAAGAAGGTAAGATCTTAATGAATGGTCCGGCAGATCAGCCGTACGTTTCTATTAAGGCGATTCGAAACCCAGATAATACCCAAGATGACGTGATTGCTGGTGTGCGTGTAACAGGACCAGCATCGGATCCAAATGTGGAGATATTCTCTGAGCCAGCGATGCCTCAAGCGAATGCGCTCTCTTACCTACTTCGCGGTCAAGACATTGATGGCGAAGCGGGAGGCAATGCTATGACGACCACGTTGATTGGCCTAAGTTTGGCAAAGAGTGGACGCGTGGTTGGTGAAATCGGCGAAGCCTTTGGAGTTCAAGATTTACAATTGGATACGGCAGGTTCGGGCGATGATTCTCAAGTGACCGTCAGTGGTTACATTCTGCCGGGATTACAGGTGAAATACGGCGTCGGCATCTTTAACTCACTAGGCGAGTTCACAGTGCGTTATCGATTGATGCAAGATCTGTATTTAGAGGCGGTTTCTGGTGTAGATAGTGCGGTTGACCTACTCTATCAATTTGAGTTCGATTAGAGCTTGTTCGCCTGCGTACATAAAGTTCATGACTAAGGAGTGGTTATGCAGCATTTAGTTTTTGTATATGGGACCTTGCGTAAAGGAGAGTGTAATCATCACTTTCTGAGCTCGGCCCAGTTTCTTGGTCAGCATGAAACGGATGCTCAGTTCGCACTGTATGACTTAGGTCCTTATCCCGCGTTGTCTGTTGGGCAGCGTTCGATACAAGGTGAAGTGTATCTGATTGATGATGAAACCTTATCCGAGCTAGATAAGTTGGAAGATGTGCCAGTAGAGTATCGTCGAGAGAGCATCGTCACGCCGTTTGGCCAAGCTTGGATCTACTTGTATCAAGATACTGAACAACTGACCGAAGAAATCGCTTCCGGCGATTGGTGTCAAAAGGTGTGAGCTATACTGACATTATCAATAGCAACGAGCTAAACACTCAGGAGTCACGATGAAAACATTCGTAATTGGAGTAATGGCGTTGCTTCTTGCTGCATGCGCACAAACAACACTACCGACTTCGAATAATGTGACCGATTGGCAAGTGTTTGGTAAGCAGTCAGCTTTAGATGGATTACGGGAGTTATCTGAGGAGCGAATTGCGAAGCTGGATGATGTTAACCATGCGACGCCTGAACTGATCATGGCCTATCAAACGGGTTATCAGCAAGGGAAGCAAGAGTATTGTGAACAAAGCGCGTATATGCTTGGTGTTATCGGGCGTCCGTATTTTGGTATTTGTGATGACCTAGACCCTTTCTTTCAGCATGACTATGACGCTGGCCGAATGTCTTCTGCAGGCGCGCCTATCTAGTTGACTTACACAAGATGAAAAGCAAAAGAGCTGCCCTAAAGCAGCTCTTTTTAATTTTGTATCAGCCGTGATGCTTATTTTTTCTGAGCGCGCTCGTAAGATTCTAGGATCTCAGCTTTAGCGGCAGCAACATCTGCCCAACCATCCACTTTCACCCATTTACCTGCTTCAAGCTCTTTGTAACGCTCAAAGAATTGCGTGATCTGCGCTTTCAGTAGTTCTGGGATATCGTCCACATCTTGGATGTGATCGTACTCTTTCGAGATTTTGGTGTGTGGAACCGCAAACACTTTTGCGTCTTCACCTGACTCATCCGTCATCTTCAAAACGCCAACAGGACGGCAGCGAATCACTGAACCTGGCATGAGTGGGTATGGTGTTGGTACCAGTACGTCGACTGGGTCGCCATCAAGAGACAGCGTATTGTTCACGTAGCCATAGTTACATGGGTAGAACATCGGTGCAGACATGAAACGGTCAACAAATACCGCACCAGAGTCTTTATCTACTTCGTACTTGATTGGATCTGCATTTGCAGGAATTTCGATCACGACATAGATATCTTCAGGCAGCGACTTGCCTGCTGGCACATGGTTTAAGCTCATTAGAATATTCCTTTTCATTAACGATGAGTCACACAAAAGCGGCTTCATCTGATGATAAATTCGCGTTTCACTTTAGCGACAAAAACGCGGCAGGTAAACACCTGCCGCGTTGGACAAAGGTCTGAAATTATTCTTCGTCGCGGTGCAGTTCAAGGAACTCTTCAACTTTGCGAACCATGTTCTTAGAACCCACAAAGAAAGGCACACGTTGGTGCAATTCGGTTGGTTTGATATCCATGATGCGATTGACGCCGTCTGATGCAATACCGCCCGCTTGCTCAATTAAGAACGCCATTGGGTTACATTCATAAAGCAGGCGTAGCTTGCCCTGTGGATGGCTTTGCGTACTAGGGTAAAGGTAGATACCACCTTTCAGTAAGTTGCGGTGGAAATCAGCAACCAATGAGCCAATGTAGCGCGAAGTGTATGGACGACCGTCTTCTGGCACATTCTCTTGGCAGTACTTGATGTACTTCTTCACCCCTTGAGGGAAGCGAATGTAGTTACCTTCGTTGATCGAATAAATCTTGCCTTCTTCTGGAATCATCATGTTTTCATGAGAAAGGCAGAAGCTGCCGATAGATGGGTCGTAAGTAAAGCCGTTTACGCCGTTACCTGTGGTGTAAACCAACATGGTTGATGAACCGTAAATCACGTAACCAGCGGCAACTTGCTTATGACCAGGCTGAAGGAAATCTTCTTCTGTCGCCGGTGTGCCAATAGGTGAAACACGGCGATAAATAGAGAAGATAGTACCGACAGAGACGTTCACATCGATGTTAGAAGAACCATCAAGTGGGTCCATCAGTACCACATATTTGGCGTTTTGGTTGAGCTCTTTGTTGAAAGCAACCGCTTCGTCTTCTTCCTCACTGGCAACGCCACACACTTGGTCACGAGCTTCAAGCGCGGCTTTGAACTTATCGTTCGCGTAAACATCGAGCTTTTGCTGGTCTTCACCTTGGACATTTTCCGTACCTACAGCACCAGTGATATCACCGAGACCCGCTGCGTTGATTTCGCGGTTAACGATTTTTGCAGCTAAACGAATGGAGGCTAAAAGGGATGATAGATCACCGCTAGCGTGGGGGAAATCCGCTTGTTTTTCGACAATGAACTCGCCTAGGGTGCGCAGTCCTGACATGGTTAATCCTTACATTTTCATTTCATTGGGGGTAGTGCGCAAGTGAGCATCTCTTTATGGATGTTAAACGATTGCGCTGGATGTAAGTTTAAGTCGCAGATCTTTTTAATGGTAATGAAGTAACTGTTTGAGATCTCAATTTATTTGTAGACTTGTTTGAGGTATTCATCAGTAAGCAAGAGGTTGTACAGTCTGTGTTCAACCTTGTCATATTTGTGAAAGGGACTGCAAGAAGAAGGCTAAAGTCTCTCGCTTTTCTGGTTGTGATCGCGATAATGAAAGCATTAAAGAACGCATTACAAGGTTTAGTTTATGCACATTCATATCTTGGGTATCTGTGGCACATTTATGGGCGGCGCTGCGATTTTAGCGCGCCAATTAGGGCATAAAGTCACTGGTTCTGATGCCAACGTTTACCCACCGATGAGCACGTTGCTTGAGTCTCAAGGTATTGAAATTATTGAAGGCTTCGACCCGTCTCAACTCGCCCCTCAACCAGACCTTGTGGTGATCGGTAATGCCATGAGCCGTGGTAACCCATGTGTTGAACATGTGCTCAATACCAACATGCGCTACACCTCTGGTCCGCAGTGGCTCAACGAGTTTTTGCTGCACGATCGCTGGGTATTGGCGGTATCGGGTACACACGGTAAAACGACCACGTCGAGCATGCTGGCTTGGATACTCGAAGACTGCGGTTATCAACCTGGTTTCCTAGTTGGTGGAGTACTTGGTAACTTTGGAGTCTCTGCTCGTTTGGGTGAAAGCATGTTTTTTGTCGTTGAAGCGGACGAATATGACAGTGCTTTTTTCGATAAGCGTTCTAAGTTTGTGCACTACCATCCTCGAACCTTAATCATGAACAACCTTGAGTTTGATCATGCAGACATCTTCGATGATCTAGAGGCGATCAAGCGCCAATTCCATCATTTAGTGCGAACGGTTCCCGGCAATGGCTTAATCTTAGCTCCGAAGCAAGACCAAGCTTTGGCGGATGTATTAGAGCGTGGTTGCTGGACAGAAAAGCAGTTTTCAGGTGTTGATGGCGACTGGCAGGCGCACAAATTAGTGGTCGATGGCTCAAAATTTGAAGTTGCTCTACAAGGCGAGAAGGTCGGTACCGTCGAATGGGATTTGGTGGGTGATCATAACGTTGATAATGCGTTAATGGCGATTGCCGCGGCGCGACACGTTGGCGTAACGCCGGAGCTCGCGTGTCAGGCTCTGGGCCGTTTCATTAACACCAAGCGCCGTCTTGAGTTAAAAGGTGAAGAGCAAGGTGTGACGGTTTACGATGATTTTGCGCATCACCCAACGGCAATTGAACTCACCATCGGTGGTTTGCGTAACAAGGTAGGCGAAAAACGCATTCTTGCCGTGTTGGAACCTCGTTCTGCCACTATGAAGCGCGGCGTGCACAAAAACACACTCGCGGATTCGCTACACAGTGCAGATGAAGTGTTCTTATTCCAACCAGACAACATCGAATGGTCGGTGCAAGATATCGCGGAACAATGTCAGCAGCCTGCTTTTGTTGACGCTGACATCGATAACTTTGTAGCGAAAATCGTTGAACGTGCGCAGCCAGGTGACCAAATCCTCGTGATGAGTAATGGTGGCTTTGGCGGTATTCACGGCAAGATCCTCGAGCAACTTAAACAAAAAGCCTGATTTTTATGCAAAACAAACAGCAGCAAGCAGAAAAAGCCATCACTTTAGCGTTAACTGGAGCATCTGGTGCGCCTTATGGTCTGCGCCTTTTAGAATGTTTAGTCGCGGCGGATTATCATGTCTACGTTCTGATCTCTTCGGCGGCTCGTGTCGTGATGGCAACCGAACACAACCTTAAGCTGCCAAGTGGGCCAGAAGCCGCAAAGCAAGCGTTGGTGGAACACCTCAACTGTGACCCAAATAACATCACCGTTTGTGGTAAAGATGACTGGTTCTCACCGGTAGCGTCTGGCTCTGCGGCACCCAAGCAAATGGTGGTTTGCCCATGTTCAGCAGGAAGTGTTGCGGCGATCGCGCATGGTATGTCGGATAACTTGATTGAGCGCGCCGCTGACGTGGTGATGAAAGAGCGTGGGCAGTTGTTGCTCGTCGTTCGCGAAACACCATTTTCAACGCTGCATCTGGAGAACATGCACAAGCTATCGCAAATGGGCGTCACCATCATGCCAGCGGCTCCGGGTTTCTACCATCAGCCAAAGAGCATTGAAGACTTAGTGGATTTTATGGTGGCGAGAATTCTCGACCACTTAGGTATTGAGCAAGGTTTAGTGCCTCGTTGGGGTTATGACCAGCGTTCGTGAGCTGATTGTGTAACCACTCAAATACCTTTACAATCCATCCAACTCATCGGGGAGCAAACCCATTTAGCATTGAGTCAATCAATGCATTTGGGCGCTGAGACCTAAGTGCTTTACTAGGGACCCGTATTACCTGAACCAGATAATGCTGGCGTAGGAATTGAGTCTGGATATTGGAAGTCCTTAATAGCCGCCTCAACCCTGTGCCGCTCAACTTATTTCTCTGAAATACTCATGGAGAGCGAGCAGTGAAAACCACTTCAAGTCTGATTGCCTTAGCTGCAATTACTTCAACTTCAGCGTTTGCTGCTGAAAACCCATTAACTATTTATACCTACGATTCTTTTGCCGCAGATTGGGGACCAGGTCCTAAAATCGAGCAAGCTTTTGAAGCAAAATGTGGCTGTGACGTTAACTTCGTGGCGTTGGACGATGGTGTGTCGATCCTGAATCGTCTTCGTCTTGAAGGCGGTAATAGCAAAGCCGACATCGTGTTAGGTTTGGATAACAATCTGATGGCAGAAGCGAAGAAAACCGGTCTGCTTACCGAGCACAATGTGGATACGGCTAACACAGTGTTACCAAATGGTTGGAGCGACACGACGTTTGTACCGTACGATTACGGCTACTTCGCGTTTGTGTACAACACAGAGAAAATGGCTAATCCGCCGAAAAGCATGAAAGAGCTGGTGGAAACGCGCGACGATTTAAAAGTGATTTATCAAGATCCGCGTACGTCAACGCCTGGCCAAGGCTTGATGCTGTGGATGAAATCCATCTATGGCGACGACGTGACGCAAGCGTGGCAGAAGCTAGCGAGCAAAACCGTAACGGTCACGAAAGGTTGGTCAGAAGCGTATTCCATGTTCCTTAACGGCGAGTCGGACTTAGTGCTTTCTTACACTACGTCACCTGCGTACCACTTAATTGCGGAAAACGATTCAAAGTTTGCGACGGCGAATTTTGCTGAAGGTCACTACATGCAAGTTGAAGTCGCCGCTAAAGTGAAAGGGGCAAAAAATTCAGAACTTGCTGATCAATTTATGAATTTCATTTTAAGTGATGAGTTCCAGTCAGCGATGCCAACGGGTAACTGGATGTACCCTGTTACTGACGTTGAGTTACCTAAAGGTTTTGAAACCTTGAGCGTTCCAAACAAGTCGTTGAGCTTTAGTGCTGATGAAGTGGCAAAAATGCGTAAGTCTTGGATTCGCGAATGGCAAAGCGCACTGACGTTTTAGCTGACGTTCCACCCCTCATCTGAATGAGATAGGTTTTACCTTTGAATTCTGTTCCAAAAATAGGTTTAGGGGTCGCGATGATCATCGTGACCTTTGTTGTTTCTGCCCTAGGTGCTTTGATTGTTCAAGCCCCTTCACTTGATGTGTCTGTGGTATGGGACGACTCGTATTATCAACATGTCACCAAGTTCAGCTTCTACCAAGCTTTTCTTTCCACATTGCTCAGTGTTGGCTTTGCCATTCCAGTTGCGCACGCGCTTTCACGTCGCCAATTTTGGGGTAAGTCATTACTGCTTAAGCTGTTTGCATCGACGCTAGTTTTGCCTGTTTTGGTTGGTGTTTTCGGGCTGTTAGCGATTTATGGCAACAGCGGTTTGTTAGCGCAGTGGTTGCAAAGTTTCGATACTAAACTGCCATTTTCTATTTACGGTTTGAACGGAATTTTACTCGCCCATGTGTTCTTTAATTTACCTTACGCGGCGCGCTTGCTGTTGCAAGCATTAGAATCTATTCCTGCCGAGCAGCATAAGCTGTGTGCGCATTTAGGTATGAACCATTGGAATAAGTTTCGTTGGGTGGAATGGCCGCGTTTAAGGCAGCAACTTCCCCACGTTTGTGGCTTGGTATTTATGTTGTGCTTCACCAGTTTTGCCACTGTAATGGCGTTGGGGGGCGGGCCAAAATCCACCACTATTGAATTGGCAATTTACCAAGCGATTAAGTTTGATTTTGATTTACAAGCTGGGGCGTTATTGGCGCTGTGGCAGATGCTGTTATGTGGACTGCTTGCCATTGGAGTGCAGAAGTTAACAAAGCCTGTTTCTATCAGTGCTGGCAGCACATCGGTACAGCAATATTTAACGAAGGATCATGGGTGGTCAAAAGCTTGGGATAGCTTTTGGATCATAGGTGCCTTTTTACTGGTGATACCACCGTTATTGATGGTGTTACTGAGTGGCATCAACCAACAAGTTTGGACGGTGTTAACCGATGAACGTTTTTGGTCTGCGTTATCTAACTCACTCAAAGTGGCAGGGTTAGCCAGTGCGCTTGCGGTCGCTGCGGGCGTGTCCATATTGTTGACCAGCCGTCGTTGGCGGTTGCAGTACAAAAACACGCGAGCTGATCAGATTGAGCTAATCGGCACCATTATTTTGGTGACGCCAGGTTTGGTGATTAGCACCGGATTATTCTTGCTGTTGCGATCATTTACCGATGTTTTTAGCTTGGCGTTTTTTGTTGTGATTTTGGTAAATGGTTTGATGGCTTTGCCTTACGTGATCAAAACGCTGGCACAGCCAATGCTGCACATCGAGCAGCAATACCAGTATGTGTGTGCCAGCTTAGGCATGCGTGGCTGGCAACGCTTTAAAGTGGTGGAGTGGCAGGCGCTGCGCAAGCCATTCGCACATGCGTTTGCGATCAGCTTTATGTTTGCGATTGGCGATTTAAGTGCTATCGCGTTGTTTGGCGGACAAGAGTTCCGCACTTTACCTCTGTATTTATTCCAGCTGCTTGGCAGCTATCAGATGGACGCGGCTGCGGTGGTATCGGTGACCTTGTTGTTGTTGAGTGTGGGCTGTTTTGCCTTGATTGAGAAAGTATTGAAAACGAAGGAGAGAGCGTAATGTTAGTGTTGGATGATGTGCAGTACACCTACCAACGTGAGCTGTTTCGTTTTGACTTAACGATTGAGCAAGGTCAGATAGTGTCGCTGATGGGACCAAGTGGGGCTGGAAAATCGACGTTGCTGGCGTTGGTGGCTGGGTTTATCCATCCTGACCAAGGTGACATTCGGGTTGATCGTGAGTCGATTGTGCACAAAGAGCCTTATCAGCGTCCTTTCTCCATGCTGTTCCAAGAGCATAACTTGTTTTCTCACTTGTCGGTGCGTGACAACATTGGCTTAGGTTTACACCCAGGGCTAAAGCTTACGGTAGACCAAAAACGTCAGGTTGAACAAGCGGCGCAGCAAGTTGGCGTTGCAGAGTACCTCGACCGTTTGCCTGAGCACCTTTCTGGAGGGCAGCGTCAACGTGTTGCCTTGGCGCGTTGTTTTGTTCAGCCTCATCCCATGTGGCTGTTGGATGAGCCTTTCTCGGCGCTTGATCCGGTTTTACGTGAAGAGATGCTGAGCTTAGTAAAAAAACTGGCGGCAGAGAGGGGAATAACCGTATTGATGGTCACGCACCATTTAAGCGATGCCAAAGCCATTGCCAGCCACTTTGTGTTTGTGGCTGATGGCAAAGTGGAAGCGGCGGATAGTATGTCTGCATTGAGTGAGCAGCATGCTAGTGAGAAGCTTGCGGCATTTATCCGAGCCGCACGCTAATGCTCAATGGTGGCGGGATTATGCTTCACCGCAACACAAACCATGTCGAGGACCAAATTCAAACTGAGATCTTAGGCTCATGATATGGTCAATCATCGCTTGTACTCGTCGCGTTCGGTTTGCGCCAGGACGATAGACTAAATAAATGGGCATTGGTACCGTGTGCCATTGAGGTAAAACTCTGACTAAGGAGCCATTTTCCAGCTCTTGCGTCATGTTTTGCATAGGTAAGTTAGCGATTCCCAATCCTTTGAGCGCGCCTTTTAATACCGCTTCTACGGTGGTGCTAGAGAAGTTACTGGTTACCGAGACGTTGACCGTGTTGTCCTGAGAAATCAACGTCCAAGGGCCTATCTCTGAAACATACTGATATCTCAAACAGTTGTGTGTTGTCAGATCTTCTGGCGTTTTAGGTACGCCACACTCAGCTAAATACTCAGGACTGGCGGCCAATACTCGGGTGGTGTAGCCCAATTTTTTAGCAATCAGTCGATCATCGACGATCTGGCCGACTCGAATTGCCATATCAAAACCGTGTGAAAACAGATCAACAAAATCATTCGATGCTTCTAACGCAATTTGTACTTTTGGCCATTGTTTTAAAAATGGTAAAAAGATGTGCTCAGCCATATACGCATCCAAGGCTGGCGGCGCAGCAATGCGAAGCCGACCTTGGATCTGCTGTTCCATTTCCTGAACGTCTTGACCAATCGAGTGAAATTCCTCAACTAAGCTTGCAGCACGCTCTAAAACCATTTGACCAGCTTCGGTAATCACCAACTTTCGGGTCGTGCGCTCTAGGAGCTTGGCTTCAAAGTGTTGTTCGAGTTTGGTTATGGCTTTACTAACAGTAGACTTTGGTAGGTTTAACTCCAGCGCGCACTTGGTTAAGCTCAGTAGTCGACAGCTTGTGACAAAGATAGAGAGCGTCCTAAAGTCAATTGTTTCTAAATTTCGAACAATCACTTTCAATTATCCATATTGTTTCAATATTGATCTGATTATAGTCTGGCTCCTCATCCTTAGCCATCAAGTTATTGTCATTTGAGGTAAACAACATGTCCAACTCTGTAGACTTATTTTCTCCTATCGAACTCGGTCAATTAGCATTAGATAACCGTGCCATTATGGCCCCTTTAACGCGCGCTCGTGCCAGCGCAGATCATATCCCGAATGACCTTATGGTTGAGTACTATGCTCAACGCGCGAGTGCTGGACTTATCATTGCTGAATGCACCATGGTGATGGAAGGAACGTCTGCTTTTATGGCAGAACCGGGCATTTATAACGAAGAACAAATTGCAGCTTGGAAAAAGGTAACGGATGCGGTTCATGAGAGAGGCGGTAAGATCGTATTGCAAATTTGGCATGCGGGACGCGCTTGTCATCCTGAACTGAATGATGGGAAAACGCCTGTTGCAGCGAGCGCACTAGCCATTCGTGATGAGTTAGTTCATACCCCTTCAGGTAAGCAAGCATATACGGTACCACGAGCACTCGAAGTGGATGAGATAGCTTCTATTGTGGCGGCGTTTAAGCAAGGTGCGGAAAACGCCAAGAAAGCAGGCTTTGATGGTGTGGAGATACATGGTGCCAATGGTTATCTTATCGATAACTTTCTTCGTGATGGATCGAATTTACGTACTGATGAATACGGTGGCTCAGTCGAAAATCGTGCCCGTTTTTTACTTGAGATAGTTAAAGAAGTGGTCGAGGTATGGGGACCTGGAAGAGTAGGGCTGCGCACATCACCATTAAATGGATTTAATGACATGAAAGACAGCGATCCGGTTGGCTTGGTTCGTTACTTAGCTAAGCAACTTAATGCTTTCGATCTTGCTTATTGGCACGTGATGCGTGCGGATCTAAAGGGCGTACAAAAAGCAGATGTTCTCAAGCCAGCACGCGAAAACTATCAAGGTTACCTAATGGCCAACGTGGGCTACAGTGCACAAGAAGCGACAACGGCAATTGCAGAAAATCAAGTTGATGTGGTCGCATTTGGCGTTCCATTTATCGCCAACCCTGATTTAGTTGAGCGATTTAAGAAAAATGCACCTCTTAATGAGGCAAAACCTGAGCACTTTTATTTAGGTGGAGCAGAAGGTTATACCGATTACCCAGTAATGGCATAATCCTTACTTGTTCAATATAAAAAGGACGCTAATGTTAGCGTCCTTTTTCGTTTCTTTAGTTGTTTAACCTTGCGGTTTCACGACCATCACATTGATTGGAGAATATTCCACGACCTTACTTGCGACAGAGCCAAGCATTACTTTATTGATTTTAGAACGCTTGTGACTTGGCATAATGATGAGATCAGCGCCCAAGCGCTCTGCATAATCAAGAATCGTCGCGTAGGCTTTGCCCTCAGCAACATGCACTTGGTACACCACATCTTCAGCAATATGCTTATTGGCAAAAGCTTTTAATTGCTGCTTCACGTCTTGCTTCATTTTGGCTGCTGCATCTTTTGGGAAGTATGTAGCAACCATCGACATGTGAATACCAGGTAGTACTGTTAGAAGGTGGATTTGCGCATTCGCTTGCTTTGCCTGCCAAACCGCTAGTTCAACCGCTCGGTCTGAAAAACCTTGGTCATTTAGATCAACCGGAACAAGAATTTGTTTGTACATTCAATGTCTCTCACTAAGGCCCCTTCCTCGGGGCCAAATCGGTTATGCGCTCAATTGTTCCTTACGAGCACGACGTTTTTGGTTCATGGCAAGCACCAGCAAAATCATTAAGCATGGCACAAATACCCATTCTTTCATCGGACGTTCTGCATCTTGGATAACCCACTTGATCTCCCAATCAAAGTCGATACCTGCAGACTCTGCCGGGCTACCAAACTCGACCATATCGACAATCATTTTGTTGTCGCTTTCGGTCAGCATCAGACCCATAGACGAAATACGTGCTTCCGCTGTTGTCGCACTGTCTTCGAATGGAAGACGAACCGTTTTCTCGATGTAGTCGCCCTCAAGGTTTTCGCCGGCAACACGTAGCTCCAATGATTCTCCTACATTTAGCGTTTCCGTGATTTGAGCTACCTCAACGCCAGGAGAAAGAACTTTCGCTGGATACAGCATGTCCCACCAAAAACCAGGACGGAAAAACGAAAATGTCAGTACTAATAATAGAACGGCTTCCCACCACTTGTTACGCGTGAACCACCATCCTTGTGTTGCGGCGGAGAAGATCAGCATCGCAATGATCGATGAGATGACAGTGAGTGCTAAATGCCACCAAGAGTCTATCCCCATCAACAGTAGCTGGGTATTGAACACAAACATGAATGGCAAAATGGCGGTTCGAATATCGTAAGTAAAGCCTTGGATACCTGTACGAATTGGGTCTGATTTAGCAATCGCAGCCGCCGCAAATGCCGCAAGACCTACGGGTGGGGTGTCGTCGGCCAAAATACCAAAGTAGAAAACGAACAAGTGCACCGCAATGAGTGGGATGATCAAGCCATGTGCTGCACCTAGCGTGACAATAACCGGTGCCATCAACGTAGATACTACGATGTAGTTCGCCGTTGTCGGTAGACCCATCCCAAGAACCAAGCTGATTATTGCGGTAAACAGCAGCATAAGAATGATGCTACCGCCAGAGATAAACTCAACGAAGTCCGTCATGACCAGGCCGATACCCGTTAGGGTGACGACCCCAACTACGGTACCTGCCGCTGCCGTTGCAACGCCGATACCAATCATATTGCGAGCGCCAGCAACCAAGCTCTCAGCCAGATCGACGAAGCCATCTTTGGTTTGCTGCATCATGTCACCTTGCTTTGATAACAGAGCAATCAATGGACGCTGAGTCAGCAAAATGAAAATCATGAACACCGTTGCCCAGAATGCTGAAAGACCTGGCGAGAAGCGCTCTACAGTCAGACACCAAACCAATACAACGATAGGCAGTAGATAGTGCAAACCAGATTTAACCGTTGGGCCAGGATCTGGTACTTCTGTTAACTCTGCATCAATCTCAATTGCGCCATCTTGCACGTGATTTGCTGAGATCTTCACCAAGCCAACGTACGCAATTAACAGGGCAACCGTAACAATTGGCGTCGCGGCATCACCAAAGACATCTTTCGTCCAACCCACTCCGTAGTAAACCAATGCGCTGATCACACACAGTCCTAAGATTGTGCCAGTAAAGGAAAGCAAACTTTGCACTAACGTTGGGTTGTGGCGACGAGGAAGACCTGTCATACCCGCTTTACACGCCTCAAGGTGAACGATGTAAATCAAAGCGATGTAAGAGATAAGTGCCGGAAGTAGGGCAGCCTTAATCACCTCAACGTATGAGATACCGACATATTCCACCATCAAGAATGCCGCTGCGCCCATGATTGGTGGTGTTAACTGACCATTAGTTGAGGCGGCAACTTCAACGGCTCCCGCTTTGGTGCCCGGAAAACCGACACGTTTCATCAATGGGATGGTAAAGGTACCAGTGGTTACCACGTTTGCGATTGAAGAGCCAGAAACAAGCCCGGATAAACCAGATGCAACAACGGCCGCTTTTGCAGGACCACCTTTCATATGACCCAGTAAAGAAAAGGCGACTTTAATGAAGTAAGCACCTGCGCCAGCACGTTCCAGCATGGCGCCAAACAATACAAACAAGAACACAAAAGAGGTTGAAACGCCTAATGCGACACCGAATACACCTTCCGTTGTTAGCCATAAGTGAGACATGGCCTTGTTTAAGCTCGCTCCTTTATGCGCGATGACATCGGGCATGTAAGGGCCTGCAAAGGTGTAAGTAAGGAAGACAGCAGCGACCACCATCAGTGGTGGACCGAGCGCTCGGCGTGTTGCCTCTAAAAGGAGAACCATACCGATGACAGCAACGACGATATCTGCCGTTGTTGGTGCACCGGAACGTCCAGCTAGCTCGGTATAAAAAAGGTAAATATATGCCGCAGAAAAACTACCTGCTAGCGCCAATATCCAATCGACAAGAGGGATATGATCGCGAGGGGAATTTTTCATAGCTGGATAAGCAGTGAAAGCCAAGAAGATCGCGAAAGTGAGGTGGATTGATCGCGCTTCCGTGTCGTTCAGTACGCCGAAATTAAAAATAAATGGTAGCGGAGATGCGTACCATAATTGAAATAGTGACCAACACAGAGGAACAAACCAAAGGATTCGTCCTTGCATTCCCGAGGGGCTACGTGCACCTGTGTCTGCCTGAGCCACCATTTCTTGCACATCTTGTGACGGAGCTTGATTCGTCGCCATGTACTTTTTCCTTATTATTGATGGTCCTGTCGGATTTTTATCGAGAACCACACTTCGCCTTTATCAGTGTAGCGAATGGAGCGAAGTTTGCTTTCGAGTATTTTGCTGCCTGAACTCAAAGTGTTGAATTTTGGAGACTCTGCTAGGCGGCGTTTAAGTTTTTCTTGGGTATGAACTCGCAATTTTCGGAAGAAAACTGGCGAATGAAGCATGCAGTTAGCACGTGCTACAACCTGCATGCTCAAACAGGCAGAAAACCATCTTTTCCTGCCTGTGAGTTTGGAGTCTGAGGAAGTTACTTAAGTAGACCCACTTCTTTGTAGTATTTTTCTGCACCTGGGTGAAGAGGGATAGATAGACCCGCTTTCACCATGTCTTCTTTTTTCAGGTTTGCAAACGCAGGGTGTAGACGTTTGAACGTATCGAAGTTTTCAAACACGGCTTTTGCAACGTTGTAAGCGACATCGTCTGAAACGTCTGCTGTTGTAACCATCGTTGCCGCAACACCAAAGCTGTTTACGTCTTTGTCTGTGCCACGATACATGCCAGCCGGCACTGAGCTAAAGGCGTAGTATGGGTTATCAGCAACAATCTTATCGATTTTCGGGCCTGTTGCAGAAACTAGCTTAGCATCACATGATGTTGTTGCTTCTTTGATTGAACCGTTCGGGTGACCCACCATGTAAATGAATGCGTCAATTTTGTTGTCACAAAGTGCTTGAGAACGCTCAGAGCCCTTTAGCTCAGAAGCCAATTTGAAGCTGTCGTTTGTCCAGCCCATCGCTTCCATAACAACGCCCATGGTTGCACGGTCACCAGAGCCAGGGTTACCGATGTTTACGCGCTTACCTTTTAGGTCTTCAACGTTTTCGATACCTGAATCTGCACGAGCAATGATGTTGAAAGGTTCTGTATGAAGAGAGAACATTGCACGTAGCTTTTTGTACGGGCCTTGTTCCGCAAACTTACTCGTACCGTTGTAGCCGTGGTACTGCCAATCCGATTGCACGATACCAAAATCTAACTCGCCAGCACGGATAGTGTTAACGTTGTAAATAGAGCCGCCAGTCGATTCTACTGAACAACGAATGTTGTGTTCTTTACGACCTTTATTGACCAATTTACAGATAGCACCACCAGTAGGGTAGTAAACACCTGTAACAGAGCCAGTACCGATAGTAATAAACTCTTGAGCGTTAACTGCGCCTGCACCCATTACTGCTGCAGCGATAGCGCCTACTTTGAGAAGTTTGTTAAATGCCATGAATTTCCCTTCCTTATATTCATTATTTACCCGGAAATAACCATAAATCACTTCTGGAGTTTCCTATTTGGAAACGGCATCTTTTCCAATCCAATCGTTTGAAAAAGCGAGCGAATCATAACAAAAAATTGGCAGAAAATTATCCAATTGTTAAATGTTATAGTTGATAAGTCTGAATCTTGTGCAGGAGGA
>NZ_WXWT01000434.1:0-17687 GCF_009904725.1 Vibrio sp. V43_P6S15P86 | reverse complement strand
GGGTTACGCTTTTTGGATAATTCGGTAAACCGTTGCTGTTAGGAAAAATGCCGCAGAAACAATGATGATGGATGCGCCTGATGGCACTGGTAGCTCAAGCTCCATCGGCAGTATGGTTCCTATTAAACACGCAATGGTTGCCAATAAAGAAGAAAGGAGAACAAAACTGCCCATGCGTTTAGTCAATAACCGAGCCGTTGCACCAGGAATCAGTAGCAATGCACCAACCAATACCGCGCCAATAATCTTTACCGCGGCGATGGTGACCAAGGTGATCATCATGACAAACAAGTAATCATAAAAGCTGGTATTAAAGCCGCGTACACGTGCAATATCCGGGCTGATACAAGTTAGCAAGATGCGGTTAAACGTTGGAATAAGAAGCAGTAATATGATCAAACAACTGATCGCTAAAATAAGGATATCGTTGTCCGTCACAGTCAAGATCGAGCCAAACAACACGTTCTCCAACATGTGAATGTTGATCTTACGAGCGACGTACATTAACAGCGCAGCACCAACCGCTAACGCTAGTGCAAGAAAAACCCCAACCAGTGTGTCGTAAGGTACATTCGTACGATTACGAACAAAGTGAAGCAACAGCGCAAAAATCATACAAAAGCTAAACAATCCGATGATCGGATTCTCTGGCGGCTCACCGAGCAACACACCAATCGCGATTCCGGTAAGCGCAGCGTGCCCAACCGCTTCAGAGAAAAAAGCCAGTCGCTTGGCGATGACTAATGTCCCAAGACCACCAAGTAATGGTCCTAATATCAGCGCTGCCACAATTGCGTTCACCATGAAAGCATAAGAAAAGCTATCGCTTAACCATCCAGCTTCAACGCCGCTAACCGCTAACTCTCGCAACCAATCCATTATGCAGCCTCCACTTTTGCTGTGTAGTGCTTGAATAATGTTTCTATACGATCAGGACTTAGCACATCTGAATGGTGCCCTGACGCCACAATTTGACGATTTACAACATGGACCTGCGCATCTAAACGGCGCACTGCGGTCACGTCATGGTGTACTGCCAGTACCGTTTTGCCTTCTCCAACGACTTCATGAATCAAACCTTCAAGATATCGAACACCTTGCTCATCCATGCCAGTTGTAGGTTCGTCTAAAACCAATAAATTGGGCTCATCCAGTAAAGCTTGCGCAAACAAAACACGCTGTTGCTCACCGCCAGAGAGTTGCCCCATACGACGGTCGCTACGCGTTGCCATACCCACGCGATCCAGCTGGGTCAGGGCATGTTGAGTTTGTTTCGTTTTACGTCGCCAAAATAGAGGGATACGAGTTTGGTTAAGCAGTACAAAATCCATCACGGTTAACGGGAGGCTTGCTTCAAACATCGCTTTTTGTGGCACATACCCTATCTTCCCCGATGCAGCTGATGGTTCTGGCCAATTGAGTGCAATGTTTCCCGAAAATGGCGTAAGTCCAAGTACCGAACGAAGCAAAGAAGTTTTCCCACCACCATTCGGTCCCATAATCACGTGACATTTCGCGTTCTCGAATTCGGCGCTGATGTTCTGCAAAATGATATTGTCGGCGTATTTTAGGCCCACGTTACTTAAGGAAACGGAAGGTCCAGTCATTACGCCTTTTCCCCTGCTCGCTTACTCGCCACAAATTTCATGGCTTCGATTAGTGTTTCCACATTATCTCGCATCTCAACCTCAACTTTATCGGCCTCATACTCACCGTGAGTCATGTGAGAAAAGCGATAAAGCTGCACCCCAGTCGCCTCTTCGATGGTATCAACAAAGCGATTCGGCATATTGAGCTCATAAAACAGAACATCAATGCCCGATTCACGAATTTTCTCTATCGTTTCCTGTAGCTGACTTGCACTTGGTTCTACACCATGAGCAGGCTCAATGACAGCTGCAACGTCAACACCAAACTCCTGAAGGATATATCCGTAAGCATTGTGGGTTGTCGCCACCTTCATACCAGCCGTGTCCAACTCACCAAGAGACAACATTGCATCACGCTTCATCAGGCGAAATGTTTTCGCGTATTTACGAGCATTTTGGCGATAGAACGTAGCATTGTCTGGGTCCAACTGGCTTAGCTCACTCGCGATGGTGTAAACCTTTTGAATGGTTGTTGATAGACCGACAAAGGTGTGAGGGTTCACTGCTCCTTGACCAACAGACTGCCCCATAGCGGGCAATAAAGGCACTTCTTTGTTCGCTTCGATAACCACGAGATCATCACGCTGAGAAGCCTTGATCACTTTCAGTGCAAAATCGTCATGACCAATACCATTGATCACTATTACGTCCATTTCATTTAAGCGCTTAAGATCATTAGGTTGTGGCAAATAGTTGTGAGGATTAAAACCAGCATCAACCAAAGGAACGATGTCCGCCTTCTCACCAACAACGGCTTTAACATAGCTGTAATAAGGTTGAAGCGTAATACCAATACTGAGTTTATCGGCAGCAAAGCCAGTAGAAGACACCGTCAATAACGCGGTGGCTGTAAGAATACGACGTAAAAGAGAGCGTTTGATCATAGTACTTATCAATTATGTTGTCTTAATGGGCGTGAGAATGAGAGGAAGAGTCTGACAGAACGATTTGTTTCCAGCCGAAATCGTGGCGTTTAGCTAGATCGCTTAGTCCCTCCACATTTAACGAACGGCTAGAATCATTAAACCAAATATCAGCTTGAGAACTGCGGCTATCCAACAGCATGGAAGCAGAGCCTTGGGCACTGGTCTTCACGCCAATGTAGACACCGTCATCAATTCGTTGCCACTGATGAGAACCTTTACGCTTCCAGTTTTGGTCTTTCACGAATGGAGCAATCCAAAGCGCCTCCATATGAGAGATCTCAGGCCAAGTTCCGGTATCTAACTGCAAATCACGAATCTCTTCATGAGCGAGCTTAAGTTCAGCGATCAACCCCAACTCATTTTGATGTAAATCCGTGATTAACACTTGATGAGACTGCATGTCTGGCTTTTCAGTCGCGACCTGATGGTAGGGCATAAGTATGGCTGCTGAACTGAGAATCGCTGCGATTGTCAGTGCGACCCACTTTCCTTCTCGGTTACCATCATCAGGGCGAACTTTCTGTACACTCATTTCTCTTTCAGCTCAACGATATCCACTTCCACCGGGCTTTCATGTCCGGCATCAAATACCAAATAGAAATCTGTTTCAGGGTGAGTAAATTCTGCGATGGAACGCTTATCTGTTTTTTCTTTGGCGATCAGATTGTCGTCGTAATCGTACATTTCGACATCGTAGTCGACCGCTGTGGATCCATCCGAGTAGCCCGCTTCACAAATCACTTTATCTTGCGCCAAGTGACAGCTCATCAGAGGAAAATGTGCAGCAGCGTGAAAGGACGCAAATCCAGAAAAAAGCAAAACCGCTTTTAGAAGAGAAGTGTTATTCATGATAATTCCAAAATGGCCCAGCAATTGCTGAGCCTAATTCGATTAGTTAAGTTGAGTTTCAAACGTAAGATGAACATTGGCACTCGCTTTATCCGCCAATGGATTATCTTTTAATTCACCTTTGTAGTTCGCTTTCATTAAGTAGCGCCCGGCGACTTCTGGCGTGAAGATCACTTTGCCATCTTTATCGCTCACCACATCGATTTGTTCTTGATGGTTTCGGTACATGGTCCCTTCACGTGTAATCTCAGCAGTAACGCCCTCTTGTGGCTCTCCGTTAAAGAAAAACTGGAAAGTCACAGGCTCACCTTCAATGATGTCCGATGGATGCGTGATCGGTTTCATCTCCAGCATTTTGCCTTCAATCTCCAACGCTTTGTCCGTTGGCATACCAACCGTAATGTAGCTTTCTGCTCGGGTGTAACTTAGTTGAGTAACCACATCACGCGCTTGCTCAGGAAGTACGTCACCACGCTCAGCTTTGTTTGCTCGCGCCCATTTCACCGTATCACGACGGCCCGCTTTGTATTGTGTGTAATAGCTCGGCTGATTATTAATCGCGACTTTGTGCGTGCCTTCTTCTGTAAAAAAGAAATCAAACATAGAGCGACGCTTGCCACGAACAACAAAGTTAGGACGCTCAGAGCGGCCATCCGGCATCACCACAAACGCCTGGTCACTACCCGCAGGCTTATCAAAAACAAACGTTCCGTGAGAGGCAGTAACATCAAATGTCAGCCAGTCACCGCCTTCTTTTGAAACCGTAAAGTGAGAAGGCAGAACCCAACGTGGATGCGCTTGTGCGGTGGTTGTTGCAGCCAATCCCATTGCAATTACACTCGCCAATGCCACTGCTTTCATTTTGGTTTTCATTGTTGTGTCCTTTAATCACTTAACTTGATAATTGACGGTGATGACACCCGTCTCTTGTGTTGGTTTAAGCTCATAGCGCACTTCACTGTCCGCTAGCGTTATTTTTTGACGTAAGTAGTTTCGCCCACCATGTTCACGAACAACTTCGACGTACAACGTGTAATTTCCTTGCTCCAAACGCTTTCCTGCATCATTGGTTCCGTCCCAGACAAAACGGTACTGTCCAGCAGGGCGCGTTGCAGACGTCACCGCATCAACAAGTTCACGATCATAACGACCCGCTTTTCTCCACCAGCTGCGCAGGTCTTTTAGCCATTCGTCTTTTCCTACCCATAGCTGAATGGTTTTAACCGGTTTACGCTGGTCATTTTCAACCCACACCGCCACATAAGGGCGTGCGTACATTGAAGTGTCTATCTTTGGAAGTTCGAATTCGAAATCGATCTTCGCATTATCTGGTAGAGGAGCCGCAGAAAGAGAGAAAGGAGCAAAAGCCGCGATCAAAGCGGCTTTACAAAAGTGATTGCGGCGGAAAAATCTTCCTGTGTTCAACATAAGTGTTCTCTAAAAAAGCTGTTATGGAACAGCAACAAAATAAATCACGAGCGACAGTAACGTACCAAAGCTCATCCATTGCATTGACGTTCTAAGCGTCTTCTTCTTAGGCAGTAATAAGCACACACCTGTTAGAACAAAAAACACCATCAAAAGCGCAGTGACGTCGATAAACCACTTCCAAATCCCACCACTGTTGCGACCTTTATGTAGATCGTTCAACAACGCAACAATACCGTAGTGCGTCGTTTCAACCTCTGCCGCACCAGTAGTCATATCAATAAAGACCGTGGCGTTGTAACCCGGACCTTTAAAATCCATAGACAACTCTCCGAGTAACAACTCACCTTGCTCAACTTCGGTATACACATCTAACGCGGAGGGAGTACCGCGAAGCTCGGTTTCTTTAGTCAAGAAAGCAAGCAGTTCTTCACGGTTAGGTTGAAAAGTATCTGAATGTGAGAATAGAACTGAGTGCGGAACCGTCAGAGTATGTTGTTGAATGATAGGTTCACTGCGTTCAAATAATTCGGGGCGATTGAGGGTAATTCCAGTTATTGCAAAAAACAGCGTAACTAAGAGAAGAGCCATCGAAATATAGATATGTAGGCGGCGAGCCCAAGTTTGAACACCTTTGCTTTTAAGCAACATAGAAACAATCATCACCAATAAATGTGGGGCATAATTTAGGTGATAATCATTCGTATTGGCATTTAATTTACATTGTTTACTTTAGACAAAAAAATACCCGAGACTGAGCTCGGGTATTTAATAAAAATGTTCGCTATGAGTTTTGCGTCGATTCTACTTTGCGTAGCTGTGATAGATACTTAACCCAACTCTTTGCCTGATTCGACGGTTTAATCTCATTCGCTCTTTTGGCATTAGCGAGTGCATCGTCAAACCGCTTAAGTTTGTAGTAAGCGCGAGTTTTGATAAGTGCGACATCCGCTTTACGACCGCTGACCTTATCGAGCGCGGCAAGGGCATCTTTATAGTGGCCTTCTTGCACCAATAATTGAGAATAGTTCCAGTAATACTGTCGGTCTAACTGAGCAGCAACACGCCAACTATCGATAGACTCTTCCCACTCTTTTGCCATTTGCCAATACGTCGCTTGCTGAGCTTTCAGTTTACTATTCGAGTTTACATCCTCTAGCTCGTTCATTACCAACGCAGCTCTCTCTGGAATACCTCGTTTCGCGTACAATTGTGCCAGCAGCTTTAAGTCATCTTGGCTAAGTTGTAATCCTTTCAGTTTTGCCAACGCCAAAGAGTCCAGAGCACGTTTGTTGTCATCAACACGCAGGTAAAGAGCAACAAGCTGACGCCACCATTCAATTCGCTCAGGTTCAATCGCGATCAAGCGTTTGATGGTCGAGATTGCCGGCTTCCACTTTTTCAGTTCTAGCTCAGCAGAAAGCTTTATCGACAATGCGCCAAGCTTGTCTGGCTGACCAAACTTCTCATAACGAGCCATTGCTGAAAGCACTTTCTGCCACTGACTCAGTTGATAATGAGATTGGGAAATACGCAGCCATAGCTCATGCGCTTTTTGACCTTTAGGAATGTTTTTGCTCAAGGCATAGTAATGAGGTAACGCCTTAGAAAAGCGTTGCTCGTTCAGCAGTATATCTGCCAACATTTTTCGGGTTTGCCATGCTTGCTCATCTTGTAGCAAACCACTATTGACTGCCAACTCAAGTTGCTTAATTGCTGCTTGAGTTTGTTCATTCTGCCAGTAAAAAATACCCAACATTCGAGCGACATAAGCTTGGTCATATCCACGAGAAAGCTCCATAGCTTCAAGAGATGAAATCGCTTCTTTTAGTTTCTCCTCTTGAGCCAAGTTGTGTGCTCGTTGAACTCTCGCGGCAGTGTATTGGCTTAACTCACTGGCAATGGTTGAAAGTGCACTCAGGCTTAATACCGTACCGATTAAGAATTTTTTCATCATTTGGCTAACTTGAACTCCACTTTAGCGGTTTGTCCGAACTGCTCAATTGACACACCATCCTCAACTTTTGGCTGATACTTCCATTTTTTAAGCGCACGAATCGCTTCTCTTTCGAACATACGCTGTGGCTCAGCCTCGATCACTTCAATATCTTTTGGTCGTCCCGTTGCGTCGATCGTGAAACGCATAATGACATAGCCTTCAACTCTACGTTTCAGCGCCTTACTTGGATAGCGAGGATCAACACGATACAACGGCAGTGCTTGTTGGTTGCCCATTGTTCCCTTCAAGTTTGGCGCACTGATCGCGATACCTTCAAGGGCAGTGTTCAAACCTAAAGCACTGACTGGCGTCATCTGGCTCATTGGCTCCATTTGAGTGTCAGCTTGAGACAGATCCATTGGCTCCGGCGCTTGGGGTGGTTCTGGTTGCTCCGGCACTGAACGTTGACGGCGCTGCACGTCTGCTTCATTCTCTACCATCACCATATCAAAACGAACCGCTTCCGAAGCTTCTGGCGCACGCTGGTTGCCTTTATCAACCATCCACGCCATAAAGCTAAACAGGCTCACAGAAATTAACAATGATGCTGGTAGTGCAAGTAACAGCCTGCCCATTAAGGTTTCTCCGCCGCCAATGCGATGTTTTTCACGCCCGCCGCTTTTGCAGCGTCCATCACTTTCACGACAGTGCCATTGTAAGCATGCTCGTCAGCTTGGATAACTAACGAAGCATCAGGCTGATCAAGTAACAGGTGCTCAATAGAGGCCTCAACACGCTCAATATCAACCACTCGTTTGTCGATGTACACGTCATTTGCTGCCGTTACCGCGATAAAAATGCCCGCATCTTTTTGGCTTACCACATTAGAAGCCTGAGGGCGGTTCACTTCTACACCGGATTCACGTACAAACGAACTAGTCACAATGAAGAAGATCAACATGATGAAGACGATATCAAGCATCGACGTTAAATCGACTTGAGCTTCATCTTGTTGGTTAGGTCTGCGTCCGAGTCTCACTTTTGACTCCTTAAAGATTGTTCTAACTGGATAGCTTTTCGTTCACACACTTTGCTAAGGCGAGCATGAATAAACATGCCCGCCAGCGCTGCTACCATACCCGCCATGGTTGGCAGCGTAGCAAGTGAGATACCTGAAGCCATCAATTTCGGATTGCTGCTGCCTTGCGATGCCATTACGTCAAACACCGTAATCATGCCCGTCACCGTCCCTAACAACCCTAGCATTGGGCAAACCGCCACAAGCAGCTTAATAGTCGATAGGTTTTGGCGCAGTTCGATTTGCGCTTTTGCAATCCATCCTTCACGGATTTGATGTGCGTACCAAGAGTGGTGCTCTGATCTTGCTTGCCACTGCTCACAAAGCTGTTTCTTTACCCCAGGAAAAACTGTTGTGAGATAAATAACTCGCTCCATGACCAACAGCCAGCACACCGCCACGACGGCAGCCAGCCACCATAGGATTTGACCACCTTGCTGCATAAAGCTCATCAAGGTTGTGGCCCAATCCTCACTGATCAAACCCAATGTGTTGAGTAGGATCTGCTCCATTACGCTGCGTTCTCCGCTAAGGTGTTAGAGTGATTTTTGTGACTCGGCATATCACGCTCAGCTTGTTCTGCAACTAAACCGATGCCTTGTTTTTCTAAGATACTGCGAATATTTTCCGCTTGAGAGCTCAATACGTTGTGCGCTAATAGCAAAGGCATGGCTGAGACAAGGCCAAGTACGGTAGTCACAAGTGCCATCGAAATACCACCCGCCATTACTTTCGGATCACCATTACCAAATTGAGTGATGACTTGGAAGGTTTCGATCATACCCGTTACCGTTCCAAGTAGGCCAAGCATAGGAGCTAGAGCAGCAAGAAGCTTAAGCATCGACAACCCTTTTTCTAGGTGGGTTTGCTCATCAACAACGGCTTCCAAAAGACGTAGCTCTAACGCTTCTACGCTGCGATGCTTATCTTTCTGATACACCGCAAGCACACGACCCAAAGGGTTGTCTCCTGGCTGTGCTGGAGTTTTCAGTTGCTTCATGATTTTCTGGCGCGAAATCATCAGCGATGCACCACGTACGAGAGCAATCAATAGGCCGATAGCTAATAAACCAAGGATGATTTTACCGACAACGCCGCCTGCATTTAGGCGATCAGCCAAAGTCGGTGAGTTTGCGAGCTGCTCAAGAAGAATGCCGCGTGACGGGTCAATGACAAGCGCATCAATGTCACCAGAGGAAATAGTATTCGCTGTTGGACCGCTTTCAGGCTGACGAAGATAGTTTACCGCATCTCCGCGTTGACCATTCCACTTAACGTAGCCAGTGTCATCCAGCAGCGCCATAGAACCAAGACGAACACCATTAACCGTTTGTTCACGACCTTCGCCATTTAGCAGTGTGAAAGAGACGTTTGCCATCTCACCACTTGCTTTGATTTGTTCTTCCATGCTGCGCCACATCGCCTGAAGTTGGGTCAACGTTGGCAGTGATTTAGCTGCAACAATAGCATCGATATCTTTCTGATATGAATTTGCATCAACACCCGTTACTGAGCTCTTGAGCTCTGACTCTAGCTCTTTTGCGTTCTGGCGAACGACGCCAAATAGCTCACCTAAGCTCCCGGTTTCTAAACGTAGCTTTTCTTCTAGCTGCGCCAGTTCCGCTTCGTTTTCACCGAAAGTAACACTTAATGAATCCGCTTCTGCTTGAAGAGCAGCTCGCTCTGCGGCCAATTTATTCTTTATAGCCTGTAGCTCTTGCTCTGTTTTCTTAAAACCTGATTCACGCGTGACATTGTGCGATTGCTGTTGACGATTTTCTTGCTGCGCCTTTTGTAACAACGCATCACTAGCAACAGTTGTATGAGGCATTAATGCGGCTGTCGAGATTAGTGCAACCGATAACCATTTTTTCATCATTTATTTGCCCTCCGCAGCGGTTAACGACACTGGCAGAGTTAACATACTCGGCGCGATCTGTTTATTCGCCATAGCGAACGCTTTATCTAGCTCTGATTTTTGCTCAGAACCCACTTGTTGCCATGCTTGTTGTTGCTGTGACCAGCTCCAGAATGTCTCACCAGATAAGCTACGTGCTACCAAAGACAAACGCCCTAAATAGAGAATGTCCGCCTCCACAGCTTCATTGTCACCCAGGTTAATCTTGCCTTGGTAAACGCCAAGCTTGGTGCCGTAATCCATTTCAATTTGGTACGCTTCTAAAATACGACGAAACTTCTCTGCATCCGCAACGTCTGCACGCGTCATCATGGAATCCAGCTTTGCAATTCGTTCCTCACGTTGCGCTTTGCGTATAGGTTTGTCGTTAGCAACGAGCGCTTTTAAGCCTTCAAGCATGTGATACATCAAAGGCACGACACCTTGACGAGTTTGAGCAATCTGCTCAATTTGCTCGTTCAAGCTATCAACTTCTTGATTTTGGCTCTCAACAAGGCTTGCAAGATGATCGCGATAAATCTTCAAGTTACCGACTTCCTCTTGCAGCTGCTCAATTTCAGCTTCTAGAGTAAGTGATTTTTCTGCGCTTGCATCAATACGTTTTTGGCTTACCGCCGACGACTGGTTTGTTTTACTCTGCACAGCTTGTGCATCGTTTAAGTTCGCCGCGTGAGCGGGAATCAAAACCGATGATATCAACAGAGCGATACTTGATTTCATTAGATTCATACGAGTTATATTTCTGTGTTCCAAAAACGACCAAAGGGGAAGACTACCCTTCCCCTTTAATAATCAAATTGTTATCAGTACTTGAACTGGATTGTTGCCATGTAGTTGCGGCTTTCTCCAACCACAACCCCACTCGCACCTTTTTGCTCGCTATTCGTGCTACCACCACCTGCGAAGTAGTCGGTATCGAATAAGTTTTCGACATTGAATCGAGCAATGATATCCAAGTTTTCATCGTACTTATGTTTGTATGACACGCCCATATCAACGCGAGCGTAGCCATCTTTCTTGAAGGTGTTCTTTGCATCACCGTAGCGATCACCTTCATAAATCAAACCGAGGTTTAGGTTCGTATTGTCCTGAACCTTGTAGCTAGACCATAGACTTGCCGAGAACTCTGGCACATCTGCAGGGCGGTTACCCTCGAATTTTTTATCCGCTTTCGTCAACTCTGCATCCAAATACATTGCAGAAGCCGTTAGCGACAACTCTGGGGTCACAAAACCTTGAGCCATTAACTCAGCACCTTTGTGAACTTGCTCACCACCTTGCGTTTTCTTGTGTAGGAGATTACCGCCCGCGTCTTTGCCGCTTTCAACATCCAGCGAGATGTTCTCTAATGTGATATCAAACACTGCACCGGATACAAATAAGCGCTGATCGAACAGTTCCCACTTAGTTCCGATCTCGTAAGAGATACCACGCTCAGCGTCGAGTTTCTCGCCATCGTTCACGTAAGTTTTGCCACGACCACTGCTGACTTCACCTTGCGGCATAAAGCTTTCAGAGTACTGAACGTAAACCGAGCCATTTGTCGCTGGGTGGAAAATCACACCAAACTTAGGAGAAACTTGATTCTCTGTCAGGTCATCATCACGCTTTTCATCATAACGAACCCCTGCAAGTACTTGCCAGTAATCATTAATCGTCATCATGTTTTGCGCGTAGATACCCCAAGTATCGTACTCAGTTGTTGGTGATTTCTTCGAACTACGATAGCCAGGCTTAGGCACCGTTTCTCCTGGCGCAATACTCGCCTCATTATGAAATGCCATAAAGCGATCATAACTGTAATCTAAGTAGTTAGCGCCCACTAACAACGTGTTTTCCGTACCGAACAAAGTAAAGTCCGTCGTCACATCTATATATGCAGTATCAAATACCCAATTATCGGAGCGATCATTCCCTTTGTGTCGAATCACACCGTCTTTGTCATAATTGTCAAACTTAGGGTAAGACTCCACATCAAAACGCTTAAAGTCTTGGCGGTTGTAACCCGCTTTTACGTTTACACTGTCAGTCACTTGAGCATTAATATCGATACCGTAGTTTTCTACTTCGTTGTCAATCTTTGACCACTGGGCATCCCAGATGTGCTTGTCACCGCGAACCGCTTTACCATCCACAATGTAAGCACCAGAATCCACGCTACCATCGTCTTTCGTGCGATCGTAATGCGCTGACACCATAAAGTTGTCGGTGATGTCGTACTCAACCACTAGGCCCGCAACCGTACGATCCGTTTCTGGCTCGGTACCATCGCCGTAGCTGCGCCAAGAGCCGTAGCTTTCTTTGGCAAAAATTGCGCGCGCGCGCAGTGTCTCTGCATCATTTAGCGCGCCACTCACATCAAGCACCGTGCGTGAGTGATCATTCGAACCTAGATCTTGACTCAAACTAGCTTGTGTTTGAGTTGTTGGTTTTTTCGAAACCATGTTTACCAAGCCACCCGGCTCAGATTTACCGTATAGCAAGCCTGATGGACCTTTAAGCACTTCAACACGCTCTAAAAGCTCAATTGGCTGACGGTAGTGTGACCAGTGTTGACGGCCATCACGAAGAAAACCGTCTGAACTGCTAAGTTCAAAACCACGTAGAGAGAAACGTTCGCGGTTACGGCTTGTACCACCCGCGCTAACACTTGCATCGTTACGTAGCACTTCACCAAGTGTACTTGCACGCTGCTCATCAATTACCGTTTCATCGATAACCGCTACTTGTCCTGGCGTTTCCAGCTGCGTCATTTCCATGCGCATTGCTGTACTGTTTGTATCCGCCTTGTAGCCGAACTCTCGACCTTCTACAACTACATGTTCGTCTGTTTGAACGTCCGCCACTGCAGGTGTTGCTAACACCGCACCGATCACTAGCGCCAAATGGCTCTTAGTAAACATATCCTTTCACTCCGATTATTATTTTTCGGGTCACATGCTTGTTGAATGCGATTCCCTCTTAATTATTTCGCGGGTGAATATAAGTGATAAGTATTACCATTTGCATTAAATTTACATTCTTTGCATTTGCAAACTTTTGTAAAGTACTCTCTGATGACGCACCACAATAACGCGATCAACATCACACTTAATAAGACTTAACCATACTTACTGCTTGAACACCAAAGTAACATTCAGACCTCCTTGTTCACGATTTTTCGCCGTAACGGATCCACCCATAATGCGCATGGATTCTTTGACAATCGCGAGACCTAAGCCGTAGCCGCCAAGCTTCTTATCTCTTGATGCATCTAAGCGAGTAAACGGGTCAAAAATATCGACCAACTTGTTCTCTGGAATACCAGGCCCATTGTCGGATACAGACATGGTAATCAATTGCTGCCCATCTTTGATATGATTAGCCAGAGAAACTTCTATCTGAGATGCTTGCCCTGAATATTTGATGGCATTTCCAACAAGGTTGTTCAAACAACGAATGATGAGCGTTTCTTCGCAAAAAGCTTTGGCGCATGTTGCTTCTGAACGGAATGACAATGTTTGTTCTGGTTTTAAATCGATTTTGCACCGCTCTACTTGCGGTGCGAGCAACACCTCTAAATCACGGCGTTTCGCACCTTTGTCGAAACGCGCATTTTCCAAGCGACTGAACTCCAAGATATCGCTTATCAAATGGTTTAGCTCTTTAGCTTCGTCTTCTAGCCTGGTCACCAAGCTTTGTTCGTTCTCCCCAACTCGCTTACGCAAAAGGTGTAGAACTAAATTCTGTCTTGCTAACGGCGTTCGGAGCTCGTGGGAGACATCTCTTATAAGCAATCGCTGCTTTTCGGCAAGAGAATGAATTTGCTGTGTCATGTGGTCGAAGTCTTGCGCCAGCTCGTTAAACTCGCGCGTATTCGATTTTAACTCTTTCACCACACTGACATTAAAATCGCCGTTAGATAGCTTTTTGCTTGCTTCTCTTAAGCGATCAAGCGGCTGTTGTAAGTTGCGTGCCATTAGCAATGAGAACAACGCCAAAATAACTACCGCAATCACCACTTTGAGAATAGAGAAATATAAAATGAAGTCATGTGCGGGATGCAGTCGATGTGGCAGTTGAATTACCAAGCTATTATCTTTTACCAAAGGGATATTGATAATCGGGCGATTTACCTTTCCCTCAAGTTGATCATCAATACTTCTTTTAAATTGAAGCTTGAACTCGAAGTGTGGATGCATTAAACGGTGAGTGACGGGTTGCTGGTGCTCATTCAGCACAAACAGATAAAAGTTTTGCGCGTTCGCCCAATCCGCAAGTTCGTCCATATCTCCGTGCTCAATCAGCACATTGGCTTGATGTGCAAGATCGAGCATTTCTTCTCGCACACTGTCCGGCACTTTTAGCATGGCTTTCACGAGAGCTTGCTCAGCCATTGCTTGTACGACCAAAATACTTATCACAATTGCAGTCATATAACTAAACAACTTAAACGCTAAGCTGTCTTTACGTTTCGCGATAAAAGGTGGGCACGTGAGCTTCATTAATTGTTTACAGCCTCTAGGTAGCTGTAACCTTTGCCACGGAAGGTTTTGATATGTTGCTTAGAGAGCCCTGCTTCTACTAGCTTGCGACGTATATTACTGATGTGCATATCAAGATTGCGGTCAAAAGGGCTTAGCTCTTTCTTTAATACTTCGGTTTGGAGTTCCGCTTTTGAAATCACCACACCTTGGTTTTTGACTAGATAGCTCAGTAACTCGGCTTCCGTGCTTGTGAGTGGTAAGCTATTGAGCTGATCACTGATCGTTTGAACGGTACTGCACATCGCCTGACGTTGGCGCTCTAAACCAACACGACGAAGAATCGCTTTGATGCGCATCAGAAGCTCAGCAACATTAAAAGGCTTTCCTATGTACTGATCGGCTCCCGCTTGGTAGCCATCAAGCATCGAGTTTTCATCATTAAGAGCAGTAAGCATTAGAATAGGTGTCGCGAAGCGTTGACAGATTCTACGGGCAACTTGCATGCCGTTAAGGTTTGGTAACATGACATCAAGCAGTACAAGATCTACCGGCGTTTTTTCCATATATTGCAAAGCACTTTCACCGCAATGTACAGAAGAGACAATATAGCCCTCCTCTTGCAAAACTGCTTCTAATAGCTCACACAAAGGAACGTCATCATCCACTATCAAAACTCGAGACATTACCACTCACCATTCAAATAAAAATGGTTCGCATTCTATTACTCATTTACAAATTAAACAACTACACACCCTAGGGCTTTAGTACAAATAGCTCTATAGCAGTAGACCGGAGTGCTAAGCTAACTATCACCTGATAATGAGGGTAGATCAGGGCTTTAGCTTCGTCTCCTTAGCGACATTTTCCACGATGTGTTTTAAGTGGGCGCTGATCGTTTTTAATGTGACAAGCTCCTCTTCAGTGAAGGGATGCATCAGAACTGAATTTGCTCCGTTTTTTCCAATAACCGTAGGTAGGCTGAGAACAACATCATGCAAACCATATTGCCCCGACATCATCGTACCGACGGGCAACACCGATCGTTCGTTAATCGTCACGGCTTGAATGATTCGAAAGACACTGGCGGCAATGCCATGAACGGTGTTCTGCTTACGCCGAAAGATTTCGTATCCCGCCTGTTTCACCGCCTCAAGAAGTGCGTGCGGATCAATTCTCTCAATGTTATGGGTATCGCAGTAATAGTCGGCCGGTTGCCCAGCGATAGAAATTAAGCTCTTAGGAGTAAAGCAATGGCTACCATGCTCTCCTAATACATAACCAAACACGTTCTTCGGGTCTAGGTCTACACGGCCAGCAACAATACTCATTAAACGAGCGGTATCAACTACACAGCCACTGCTAATAACTTTACTAGGCTCAAAACCGGTGTTGGTGACAATAAAATGCGCCACGATATCGCATGGGTTTGACACAACAATCAACACCGCATTTGGCGCTACGCGTTCTATTTGACGCGCAATATCAACTCCAATTTGAGCATTAACCTCAGCAATATCTAAACGAGTTTGTCCTTGTTTAATCTGCGTACCGGCGGTGATAACAACGATTGAGGCTTCGAGTAAATCTAAGTAATCATCCGACGGCATAATGCGTGTGTTTTTTGAAAAAGTCAGTGCCATCGTGTGACGAAAATCAAACACTTCACCCTCGGCACGTTCTAAATTTTTATCAAGTAGAACAAGCTCACTAAAACCACCCAGAGTGAGTAAGTAATTACATACTCCTACACCAACAGCCCCTGCACCAATAACACCGATCTTCATATTTCTCTCTCCCGATAACCATGATGCACTCGCAACTACCTTGCTCTTTAAAAATGAGCGGCAGGAGAATAAAAGTCCAACTTTGGTTCATGATTCGACAGGAGTTCTTCCAACGACCTACCTTGACGAATGGGCGATGTAGCTTTTATTAAGACGATCTTACAACATGCACCTTGAGGTATATCTTCAAAGCAAAAAGCGAGTACAATCTGCTCATCACAAAGCAGAAGATGAAGAAAATGGAAACATTAGTAATTGGTCATCGTGGTGTTGCTGGCTCATACCCAGAAAATACAAAAGTGAGCGTTCAGGCCGCCATTGACCTCGGATTAAATTGGGTTGAAGTTGATGTACAACCGACCAAAGATAATGTTTTAGTGGTTTGCCATGATCACACCATAAATCGATGCAGTAATGGACAAGGGCGTATCGATGAACTGACTCTGGAAGAGTTAAAGGCGTTGGATTTTGGTAGCTGGTTCAGCGCAGATTTTTCAGGTGAGAAAATCATGACATTAGATGAGCTGCTCACTTTAGCTACTGAGCATAAGCTTAACTTGAATATTGAAGTTAAGGTAGATCGCCACCCAGCAGAAGAAGTGGCACAAGCTCTCGCCAACGTACTAGCAAAAAGTCCCATGCCGCAAGAGAAGGTACTACTCTCCAGTTTTAGTCATGATGTCATTAGAGCGCTGCATAAATACTGCAATGAGTATCGATTAGGTGTATTGAGTGAATTCTTAACGAGAAAAGATAAACGCCTTTTGGAAGAAGTTAACGCCTATAGCTGCAACCTAAACATTAACTGGGTTCGCTCGCGCCAAATAAACAAGCTCCAGCAGGCGGGTTACAAAGTGATGTGTTATACAGTGAACAATCCAAACAAACTGAAGTACCTACCTCAGTTAGACGGTATATTTAGTGATCATCCACAACGCTTTATGCCATAGCACATACCACCTTGAGCTTTAGAGGCACCATTTCGTTACCACTCAATCTGAATTGGTGTCCCCATCTCTACAAGCTGGATAAATTCATCCATCTCTTCATTGGTAATCGCAATACATCCATTGGTCCAATCAAAGCTTTGGATATAAATCGGCAACTGGCTCTCACCGTTTTTTAAACCATGAATTTTGATGTTCCCTCCTGGGGACACACCTCGGCGCTTCGCTTCCAACGTATCAATCGCATCAGGGTAGCTAATATGCACAGAACGATAAAAAGCCGAGTCTTCTATGACGTAATCTAAGGTGTATTCGCCCTCAGGTGTACGATTGTCTCCCTCTTCTTGTTTATGCCCTTTAGGGTTCGCTCCTAAAGCAATGCGGTATTCTTTTAGTATTGTGCCTTGTTCCATTAAATACATTCGACGCTTTGACTTGTCGACTTTAACAAGATCTACAGCTGCATGGACGCTAGAAGCCAACACGCAACACAAGAACATAGAGCACCATTTCACTGACATTGCCGGAACGCCTAACCTAACTAAAGTGAACAAGAAAAGAGCGATTATGCTAGTCAGTTAGCGCCCGTAAAGCAAACAGTATCTAGGGTAGACCCTGTATTACCCCAGGAGCTAATGGAATGAACGCACAAGTGCAGAATCGTAAGATAATACTCATTGAAAGGCGTGATCGTTATCGTTGT
>NZ_WXWT01000111.1:0-17746 GCF_009904725.1 Vibrio sp. V43_P6S15P86 | reverse complement strand
TACTTATGCAAGGTTTGGCAAAGCTGCTTGTAATTGATGATGACGCATCAAGTCGTTTAAATTTAAGCAATATATTGGAATTTGTTGGAGAAAATTGCGAAGCGGTCAGTTCTGATCAGCTCAGCGATGTTGATTGGTCTAGCGTATGGTCGTGCTGTATTGTTGGTAACATTCCAGCAGGTCAAGCGGCGAATACGGTTATCTCTCATTTAAACAGCGCCTACCACATCCCACTTTTAGTCATGGGCCGATTTCCGTTGCCCGTGGATGATCTTCCAAATTTTGTAGGTGAGCTAGAACTACCTCTTAATTACCCACAGCTTAGTGAGGCATTACGCCACTGCAAAGACTTTCTGGGTCGAAAAGGGGTCAATGTCGTTGCCAGTGCACGAAAAAACACGCTTTTTCGCAGCTTAGTTGGTCAAAGCAGAGGTATTCAAGAAGTTCGTCACCTGATCGAGCAAGTCTCAAACACTGAGGCAAACGTGTTGATCTTGGGTGAATCTGGTACCGGTAAAGAAGTCGTTGCGCGTAACATTCACTATCATTCGTCGTACAGCAGTGGTGCCTTTGTGCCCATTAACTGTGGTGCCATTCCACCGGAACTTCTAGAAAGTGAATTGTTTGGCCACGAAAAAGGCGCGTTTACTGGTGCGTTAACGGCACGTAAAGGTCGATTTGAGCTCGCAGACGGTGGCACGATCTTTCTTGATGAGATTGGCGATATGCCGATGTCGATGCAAGTTAAGTTACTTCGCGTATTACAAGAGCGCTGTTTCGAACGTGTGGGTGGCAATAGCACCATCAAGGTCAATGTTCGAGTTGTCGCGGCAACACACCGTAATCTAGAAAGTATGATTGAAGAAGGCACGTTCCGAGAAGACTTGTTCTATCGTTTGAACGTGTTTCCAATCGAGATGCCTGCGCTGAAAGAGCGCAAACAAGATATTCCATTGCTGCTGCAAGAGTTGATGACGCGTCTGGAGGCGGAGGGTGGCCAGCCTATCTGTTTTACCCCTCGTGCGATCAATTCACTGATGGAGCACAACTGGCCGGGTAACGTGCGTGAGTTAGCCAACCTTGTTGAGCGAATGATCATTCTGTACCCAAATAGCTTGGTCGATGTAAACCACTTACCAACCAAATATCGCTACAGTGATATCCCGGAGTTCCAACCAGAAAGTAATCCGTTTATTTCGGTTGAAGAACAAGAGCGTGATGTGTTCCAAGACATCTTCTCAGAAGACTTTAGTTTTGATGATCAAGACGATCTTGACCACAGCATGAACGCTCCGCAAGCGCTGCCGCCTGAAGGTGTAAATCTGAAAGAGCTGTTGGCTGATTTAGAAGTTAATATGATCAGCCAAGCGTTAGAAGCACAAGGTGGGGTCGTGGCACGAGCCGCTGATATGCTGGGTATGCGACGTACAACGTTGGTGGAAAAAATGCGTAAGTACAACTTACAACGCTAGGCAACGTTGAGATTTAAGACGATATCTAAATCATTTGGGCTATTTAGCATCGTTTTTCTGACACCAAAAACCGTTATCTGAGGGTGTCAACTTATTGTCGATGACTTAACGTCATGATAAATATAAAAAATAGATTGGTACGCTAATTGCTTACCAAGCTATTTTAGTTTTAGTGGCGATATTTCGACAGGCAGTAATGGATAACAACACCAACCAATCCCATTTAGATTCCGTAGAAAATCAGGTTGAGCGCTATAAGCAGGTGCTTGATGTGATGCCTGCCGGAGTGATTCTGCTCGACACGTACGGCATAGTGCGTGAAGCAAACCCAGAGGCGCACCGAATTCTTGAGATTCCACTGGTTAATGAAAAATGGTTCAACATTATTCAGGCGGTGTTTGATCCTCGTGAGGATGATGGTCACGAAGTTTCCCTGCGGAATGGTCGTAAAGTTCGATTAGCCATTTCGGCTTCTACGACAGGTCAATTGATCCTGATTACCGATTTAACCGAAACTCGCTTACTTCAAGCTCGTGTGAGTGATTTACAACGCTTGTCGTCGTTAGGGCGTATGGTAGCGTCGCTTGCTCATCAGGTAAGAACGCCGCTATCGAGCGCCATGCTATATGCATCCAATTTGGGAGCGCCAAACCTTCCACCAGCGACAAGGGATCGCTTTCAAACCAAATTAATGGATCGACTGCACGATTTGGAAAAGCAGGTTAATGATATGCTGCTTTTTGCTAAAGGTGGTGATAATAAAGTCATTAAGCCATTTACGATTGCTCAGTTGGTGGCGGAATATCAGCCGATGGTCGAAACCGCGCTAAAAAATAACGGTATTGATTACTGCCTAGAAGTGGAAGAAGAACAAACTGAGTTGCTAGGCAATGCGAATGCGATTGCATCCGCGTTGAGCAACCTTGTCATGAATGCGATTCAGATGTCTGGTAAAGAGTCGCAAGTCGATATTTTTTTCCGCCCGGTAAATGGTGAGTTGCGCATTTCAGTGCAAGACAGCGGACCGGGTGTACCTGAAGAACTACAAGCCAAAATTATGGAGCCATTTTTTACCACGCGTTCTCAAGGAACCGGGTTAGGGCTGGCTGTTGTTCAAATGGTTTGCCGTGCCCATGACGGTCGATTGGAACTTATTTCAGAGCAGGGTGATGGAGCCTGCTTTACCATGTGCATTCCGCTAGAGCGAGTGCAACCAGAAGCGCAGTAAGCAGCTTCTGGTAATAACAATTACTGGAGAATCAGAATGGCGCAAAGCAAAGTGCTGATCGTAGAAGACGATGAAGGTCTTCGTGAAGCCCTAGTGGATACTCTGGCTCTGGCAGGGTATGAGTGGTTAGAAGCTGACTGTGCGGAAGACGCACTACTAAAACTCAAATCGAATACTGTCGATATCGTCGTTTCTGACGTGCAAATGGCAGGTATGGGCGGGTTGGCTCTGCTCAAAAACATCAAGCAGAATTGGCCTAACTTACCAGTACTGTTAATGACGGCGTACGCCAACATTGAGGATGCCGTGTCGGCAATGAAAGACGGCGCGATTGACTACATGGCGAAACCATTTGCACCAGAAGTATTGCTGAACATGGTCAGTCGATATGCACCGATCAAAAGCGATGACAATGGTGACGCGGTCGTGGCAGATGAAAAAAGTCTGCGCCTACTTGCATTGGCCGATAAAGTGGCACGTACAGATGCGAATGTTATGGTGCTAGGTCCGAGTGGCTCAGGTAAAGAAGTGATGTCGCGTTATATTCACAACGCATCAAACCGTAAAGATGGTCCATTTGTTGCGATCAACTGTGCGGCGATTCCAGACAACATGCTGGAAGCGACACTGTTTGGCTATGAAAAGGGCGCATTTACTGGTGCTGTTCAGGCATGCCCAGGAAAGTTCGAACAAGCGCAAGGCGGTACAATCTTGCTGGATGAAATCAGCGAAATGGACTTAAACCTGCAAGCGAAACTATTACGTGTTTTGCAAGAGCGTGAAGTGGAGCGCCTTGGCAGTCGTAAGAGCATCAAGCTGGATGTACGCGTGCTCGCGACCAGTAACCGTGATCTCAAGCAGTACGTCTCAGAAGGCAACTTCCGTGAAGATTTATACTACCGCCTGAATGTGTTCCCAATTGCGTGGCCAGCACTGAACGAACGCAAAGGCGATATTGCGCCACTTGCCAAGCATCTTGCTGAGCGTCATTGCAGCAAGATGGGGATGCCAGTGCCTCAATTTTCAGCCGTTGCGGTAGAAAAACTGCTGCAATACCCTTGGCCAGGTAACGTTCGTGAGCTGGATAACGTGGTGCAACGAGCTCTTATCTTAAGTGAGAATGGTGATATCGACGCTGAGCACATCTTACTAGAAGGGGTGGATTGGCAAGATGCCAACAGCTTGCAACATGTGGTGCAAAATGCAGAGATGGTGGTACCTAATGTTAAGCCAGTCGCTCAACCTGAGAGTGTGAACCGTCCGGTATCTGGCGGGGAGGGCTTGGGCAGCGAGCTGCGTGACCAAGAATACGCCATTATTTTGGAAACCTTGGTGGAGTGTAACGGCCGACGCAAAGAAATGGCGGAGAAACTGGGCATAAGCCCACGAACCTTGCGCTACAAGCTTGCCAAAATGCGTGATGCTGGTATAGATATCCCAAATTAACATGTGCAATCGCCATAAGACAAAAAGTGTAAGCAAACCGCTAACTAATGTCTTATGGCACGTTAATTGCTGTGTTAATAATCAGTTTTGTTAATAGTCAATCTTTTGGCTTAGAGGTGCTAATGAAAGTTGATGGTATTCAGGCAGAAATGCGCGCCATGATGGTAGAAGCAACCAATACTGCTCCTACTGCAAGTGGGGCGAAAGTTGGAGCAGATTTTAATGATCTCCTAACTAAAGCCATCAATAACGTGAACACACTTCAAAAAGCATCCGGTGATTTACAAACCCGTTTTGATCGTGGTGATGCCGATGTTTCCCTTTCTGACGTTATGATTGCTCGTAACAAGTCTAGTGTCGCTTTTGATGCGACGGTTCAAATTCGCAATAAACTCGTTGAGGCGTATAAAGACCTCATGAACATGCCAGTGTAATTTAGGTAATAAGTGTGGCAGACAAGTCTACAGATTTAACCGTCACTGAAGGCGGCTCAGATGGTGCACTGGTAGCAAGTTCCGACGTAGATGTGGAGAGTCAAAATCCAGATCTAGAGGAGCGCAGTGCGTCAAAATTTGATATGGCAGTGGGTGACCTTGATTTACTTCGTCAAGTTGTACTTGTGCTGTCAATCTCCATCTGTGTTGCATTGATCGTGATGCTGTTCTTTTGGGTCAAAGAGCCGGAGATGCGCCCGCTTGGAGCGTATGAGACCGAAGAGTTGATCCCCGTTTTGGATTATCTGGACCAGCAAAAAATCAATTACAAGCTTGATGGTAATACCATTTCTGTTGAATCGAGCGAATACAACTCGATCAAACTTGGCATGGTTCGCTCGGGCGTAAACCAAGCCACAGAGGCGGGCGATGATATTTTGCTGCAAGATATGGGCTTTGGCGTATCACAACGTTTAGAGCAAGAGCGCCTTAAACTCAGTCGAGAACGTCAATTGGCTCAAGCGATTGAGGAAATGAAGCAAGTTCGTAAAGCGCGAGTCTTATTGGCGCTACCAAAGCACAGTGTTTTTGTGCGTCATAACCAAGAAGCATCAGCCTCCGTATTTTTGACACTGTCGACTGGTACGAACCTCAAACAGCAAGAAGTGGATTCTATCGTAGACATGGTGGCGAGTGCCGTTCCGGGAATGAAAACTTCCCGCATTACCGTCACAGATCAGCATGGTCGTTTGCTCAGTTCAGGCTCTCAAGACCCTGCTTCTGCCGCGCGACGCAAAGAGCAAGAATTAGAGCGTAGCCAGGAACAAGCGCTGCGTGAAAAAATTGATTCAGTGCTATTACCTATTTTAGGTTATGGCAACTACACGGCGCAGGTCGATATCCAAATGGATTTCAGCGCGGTTGAACAAACTCGCAAACGCTTTGATCCCAATACCCCTGCAACCCGCAGTGAGTACGCATTAGAGGATTACAATAACGGCAATATGGTAGCGGGTATTCCGGGGGCGTTAAGTAATCAGCCTCCAGCGGATGCCTCTATTCCGCAAGATGTGGCTCAGATGAAAGACGGTTCTGTCATGGGGCAGGGGTCGGTGCGTAAAGAATCCACGCGTAACTTTGAGCTTGATACCACCATCAGCCATGAGCGCAAGCAGACGGGGACGGTTGCTCGTCAGACAGTTTCTGTTGCGATTAAGGACCGTCGTCAGGTCAACCCAGATACGGGAGAAGTGACCTATACCCCGATGTCCGAATCGGAAATCAATGCCATTCGCCAAGTCTTAATTGGTACGGTTGGTTTTGACCAAGGCCGTGGTGATTTGTTGAATGTACTGAGTGTGAAGTTTGCAGAGCCTGAGGCTGAACAGCTGGAAGAACCACCAATTTGGGAGCACCCTAACTTCAGTGACTGGGTTCGTTGGTTCGCAAGTGCATTGGTGATCATCGTTGTCGTATTGGTATTGGTTCGCCCAGCAATGAAGAAATTGCTTAACCCTACCAGTGATGACGAAGACGAAATGTACGGACCAGACGGCTTGCCGATTGGTGCGGATGGTGAAACTAGCCTGATTGGCAGCGACATTGAAAGCAGCGAACTGTTTGAGTTTGGTTCAAGTATTGATTTGCCAAACCTTCATAAAGATGAAGATGTATTGAAAGCGGTTCGCGCTCTGGTTGCGAATGAACCTGAACTGGCTGCTCAAGTAGTGAAAAACTGGATGAATGACAATGGCTAACGATATCGTACCTCAAGATGACAACGCCGCGGGAATGCCAGTTGAGCTGGATGTCTCAACCATTACTGGCGAAGAAAAAGCAGCAATTTTGCTACTGAGCCTCAATGAACAAGATGCCGCTGGCATTATTCGTCACCTAGAGCCAAAACAGGTCCAGCGTGTGGGTAGTGCGATGGCTAAGGCGAAAGATCTCAGCCAAGACAAGGTGTCAGCCGTTCACCGTGCGTTTTTGGAGGACATCCAGAAATACACCAACATCGGCATGGGCAGCGAAGACTTCATGCGTAATGCGCTGGTGGCGGCTCTTGGTGAAGACAAAGCCAACAACTTAGTTGACCAGATCCTACTTGGTACGGGTTCAAAAGGCTTGGATTCACTGAAATGGATGGACCCACGACAAGTGGCGAGCATCATTGTCAACGAACACCCGCAGATCCAAACCATCGTCTTGTCTTATTTAGAAGCAGACCAATCCGCGGAGATTTTGTCTCAGTTCCCTGAGCGCGTGCGTTTGGATCTGATGATGCGTATTGCCAACCTTGAAGAAGTTCAGCCATCGGCACTGGCAGAGCTGAACGAAATCATGGAGAAACAGTTCGCGGGTCAAGCGGGTGCACAAGCAGCCAAAATTGGCGGCCTGAAAGCAGCCGCGGAGATCATGAACTATCTAGACAACAACGTCGAAGGTTTGTTGATGGAACAGATTCGCGATCAAGACGAAGACATGGCGACGCAAATTCAAGACTTGATGTTTGTCTTCGAAAACTTAGTCGAAGTGGACGATCAAGGTATTCAGAAATTGCTGCGTGATGTACCACAAGACGTGTTGCAAAAAGCACTTAAAGGTGCCGACGATTCTCTGCGTGAGAAGGTATTTAAGAACATGTCGAAACGAGCGGCTGAGATGATGCGTGATGACATCGAAGCGATGCCGCCAGTTCGCGTGGCGGATGTCGAAGCGGCACAGAAAGAAATCCTAGCGATCGCTCGTCGCATGGCCGATGCAGGCGAACTCATGTTGTCTGGCGGTGCGGACGAATTCTTATAATCTCTATTGCTCCGCGATTATCCTATTGCGGAGCGCTCTCACTTCTTAATCGAATACATAATAGGTAACCCATGGCTGGCGAAAGAAAACGTGGATTTATCCGTCCTGATGAAGATGATTCGATGATCGAACCACAACGTTGGGGGTTGCCTGATTATGGCGAGCCCAAAGCCAAGCAAGCAAAACAAACTGCGTTTAACTATGACCCGGGTTGGGTACCGAATCTTGAAGAACCAGAAGAAGAGCAAGCACTTGAGCTTACCGAAGAGCAGATAGAGCTGATCAAGCAAGGCGCTTATCAGGAAGGTTTGTATCAAGGTCAAGAAGCCGGCTTTAAGCAAGGTTACGACAAAGGCAAAGAAGAAGGCCTGCAAGCGGGCCATGCTGAAGGGCTGGAGCTTGGAAAAGCCGAAGGCGTGACCGCAGGTCAAGAATATATTCAGCAGCAAGTCGAAACCTTTATGAACTTAGCGAACCAGTTTGCTCAGCCGTTAGAGCTAATGAATGCTCAGGTTGAAAAGCAGCTGGTGGACATGGTGCTCTGTTTAGTTAAAGAAGTCGTGCATGTCGAAGTACAAACCAACCCTCAAATTATTTTAGACACGGTTAAGCAGTCGGTTGAATCGCTGCCAATATCAGGTCACCCCATTACCTTGCACCTGAACCCAGAAGACGTTGCGATTATTCGTTCAGCCTACGGCGAAGAAGACCTTGATTGCCGCAACTGGACGTTGGTTGCTGAGCCATCACTCAATCGAGGCGACGTCCAGATTGAAGCGGGTGAATCAAGCATTAACTACCGTATGGAAGAGCGCGTCAAAAGCGTGTTGCACAGTTTTTGTGGTGCAAACCGTCATCAAGAGGGTGAGTAATCCATGCAAGCATTGGCTGACCGTTTAAGAAACTACAAAGTTGAAGGCTTAACGACGCGCCCAGTTGCCTCTGGCAAACTGGTTCGGGTGGTTGGGTTAACGTTGGAAGCGACAGGCTGTCGCGCGCCAATTGGCAGTTTATGCTTAGTGGAAACCATGTCCGGTCAGATGGAAGCCGAGGTCGTCGGTTTTTCAGGTGATAACCTATTTTTGATGCCAAGCGAGCAAATTACGGGCATTTTGCCTGGCGCTAGAGTGACGCCATTAACCACTGACGCTGGCTTGCCTGTTGGCATGGAGTTGCTTGGTCGAGTGATTGACGGGGTTGGTAATCCGCTTGATGGACTTGGCCCGTTGTATACCGATCATCGCGCCTCTTTTAATGCTGAGCCAATCAACCCGCTGGCTCGAAAGCCAATTTCAGAGCCACTTGATGTGGGCTTGAAAGCGATTAACGGATTATTGACGGTAGGTAAAGGTCAGCGTATCGGTCTGTTTGCCGGCTCTGGTGTGGGTAAATCGGTCACGCTTGGCATGATGACGCGAGGTACAACCGCACAAGTTGTTGTGGTTGGTCTGATAGGTGAGCGTGGACGCGAAGTTAAAGAGTTTATCGAAGAGATTTTAGGTGAGGATGGACGACGTCGCTCTGTTGTGGTGGCTGCGCCTGCCGATGCTTCACCATTGATGCGTTTGAAAGGCTGTCAAACCGCCTTAACCATTGCCGAGTACTTTCGCGATCAAGGTTTGGACGTTCTGTTATTGATGGATTCCTTGACGCGTTTTGCGCAAGCACAGCGTGAAATCGCCCTTTCTGTTGGTGAGCCGCCAGCGACAAAAGGCTATCCGCCATCTGTGTTCGCTAAGCTACCTGCTTTGGTTGAGCGTGCGGGTAACGGAAGCGCCGAACAAGGCTCAATTACGGCGTTCTTTACCGTGTTGACCGAGGGCGATGATTTACAAGACCCGATTGCGGATGCATCGCGGGCAATTCTTGATGGTCACATTGTGCTGTCCCGTGAAATGGCGGATGCAGGTCATTATCCTGCGATTGACGTCGAAAAGTCGGTTAGCCGTGTTATGCCGCAAATCACCACTGAAGAACATGTTCTGATGTCGAAAGCGGTACGTCAGGTCTTGTCGATTTGCCGCAAGAACCAAGATTTGGTCTCGATTGGGGCGTACAAACCGGGCACCGATCCTGCTATCGATGGCGCGTTTACATTGAAGCCAAAGTTAGACGAATACTTACAGCAGAGCATGAAAGAATCGGTGCCATACGATATGTGCGTCAACATGCTTAGAAACATTTTGGGCGGGTGATAGCGCATGAACAATGCGATGGAGTTCCTACTTGAGCAGACTAAAGAGCGTGAAGATCAGGCCGTACTTGCGCTGAACAAAGCGCGTTCTGAACTTGAAGATTATTACCGTCAGGTTGAGCAAATCGAAAAGTATCGCCTTGATTATTGCCAACAGCTTATCGACCGTGGGCAGGCTGGCTTAACGGCAAGCGAATATGGGCATTTAAATCGCTTTCTCACTCAGCTAGACGAAACGTTATCTAAGCAGAAACAAGCGGAAAGTCATTTCAAAGAACAGGTAGAAAACTGTCAAGAACACTGGTTAACAGTACGCAAAGAACGCAAATCCTATGAGTGGATGATCGAAAAGCGTGAGAAAGAGAAACAGCTTGCTGAAGCCAAACGGGAACAAAAGCAAATGGACGAGTTTTCAACGTTGCTATACAGCCGTCGAGCGAAGCCTTTTTAATGTTTAAAAATTGACGTTGCTTCCACTTATGGCACTCGATTTGTCAGTGCAGCAATGAGCTTGTTATTGGCGTAATTTTTGCAGATAACTTTGTAGATGATCACCCCAATAACCTAAATTTGCCACCGTGTGCAATTTAGCAGCGGCCTAGCGCTCGAAGCTGCTGATAATGAGAATTTCTATATGAATGTGAATTTGTCCAATGTTTCTGCGACGAGCAAGACGTCAGTGTCTGACTCTGCCGCACAAGCACCTACAGAAAATGCGGAGAACAAGGGATTTTTAGAAACCTTGACGGATGCATTTTCAGGTTCACAAAAGTCAGAAAAAGTAGCAACGAAATCACAAAACGGTGAAGAACAAAACAGTGCCGAGGTTAACAAGCTTTCGTCTGGCGACGCTGATAGCCAAGATACGGTCACAGACGTGGCTCAAGAGAGCAGTAACGACGTCGAAGAGTTTCTGGCGCAAGAAAGCCATCAAGAGCAAAGCAGCTCTGGCGACATGCTGACAGAGCATGCGAACACCATTCAAAGTGATGAAGCAAGCCTACTGGAAGCCAAACAAGGCGCGCACTCGCAAAATGATGCTGATGTCACTGAGAAAGTCGGTTCACTCTCGAACGCCCCTTCAGCTGCTAATGGCGCAAAAAGCGCGATGGGTGAAGGACAACAGCTGCTTGGTCGTATTGAACAAGCGAATCAAACCTTGAAAGCGAATAATGCATCCATCGATAGTGGCAAAGTTTTGCCTCAACGAGCGGGTTTAGAACACTCGTTCAACGGGCAAACAACAGACATTGATGAACTTGCTTTGAATGACATTCCATTAGCTCAATCGCTTGAACAAGTGCAGGCAATGGCTGGGCAAGGCTTAGAGCCAATTTTAGATAAGCATGGTCAACCTATCGATGTCGATAAGCTCTCGTCTGAGTTTGCTGCTTGGCAAGAGCTAGCGAAACAAGCCAGCCATCCGACGGCTAAGAGCGCGGTCAGTGGTGAAGTAGCTAATGAGCTGTCGCCGTTGTTAACAGACGTTGATGGTTCCAACATCGACGCGCTTCCACGAGTCTCCTTGGATGAACTCGAACTCATAGATACCAAACTGGCGCAGGGAAAACCACTGACTCAGCAAGAAACTGAGATCATAGAAGGGTTGAAAAAAGGGACGGTCATTGCCGATATTCCTGAGCAAGATCTTGCCCAGTTTGTTGCGCTTCCTACTGACGTTAAACAGGTTCTCGCCGAGCAGCAAGGACAACAGCATTTGGCTCGCCAGGCTACACCTATGGGGATGTCTCAGCAAGCCCTTAATTTTGCGACTCAATCAGCTCAGCCACAAGCTGTTCAGAGTACAGATAAAGTCGCATTATCTCCGATGCCAGATGCGTTGGCCTCAGCTCATTTGCCGACGGCGCTTCAAGGCGTAAAGGACGGAGAGGTTAACCAGAAAGTTGTGAATGCCGCATTGACTGCTGGTGCACTTAAAGCGACAGCGGATAAGCAAGATAAACCAGAACTTCAACATGGTTTAGCAGGGCAGCTTCAGGCGATGGCGGGTCAACAAGGAACAAACGTGCAGCAACAAGCGCGTATTGATGCCGCGCAGCAAGCTCAGCTTCCGTTGCAACTGACCAAAGAGTTGGCCAATGAACAAGTGGCGGAAAAAGTGCAAATGATGATGTCGAAGAACCTAAAAAACCTCGATATTCGTCTTGATCCACCAGAATTAGGTCGTATGCAAATTCGTATGACGATGAACAACGATGTAGCTAATGTGCATTTTACGGTGAACAACCCGCAAGCGCGTGACATCATTGAACAGACGCTTCCTCGCTTGAGAGAGATGTTGGCGCAGCAGGGCATGCAACTGGCTGATTCTTCCGTCCAGCAACAAAACAGCGGGCAACAGCAAGGTAGATATACTGCTGAACAACATGGTCAAAGCGCGCAAAGTGGCGGCTTTTCTGGACAGTCCGAAGGGGGTTTTGAATCTGATGTCAATCTGGATTTGAATGTCGCTTCAAAGCGTGATGGAATTAGTTTTTACGCGTAAAAGGCCGTTTAACGGCAATGGCATACGGTTACCAAGCAACTCACTAAAACGTCTTGGTAACTCAAAAGAACAATAAGAGACAAGAATGGCAGAAGAACAGTTACAAGGGGCCGATGCGCCGAAAGGAAAAAGCAAGTTACTTATCATCATCATCGCTGTTGTAGTATTACTACTTGGTGGCGGGGCAGCGGCATTTTTTCTAATGGGCTCTGATGAACCTGCTCAGGCTGAATCGTCTCAACAGGCTCAAGTGAAGGCATCGGATGCTGCGCCCATCGCGTATGTGAATCTTCCTCAGGCATTTGTATTTAACGTTACTGGGGATAGCCGCGATAGGCTGGTTCAAATTAAAGCGCAGTTAATGGTTCGCGGTGCAGAAAATGAAGAGTTGGCGCGGTATCATTCGCCATTGATTGAAAGCTCTATGCTATCAACGTTTGCTTCCGCGACGGTTGATCAATTGCGCTCTCCTACAGGACGAGTGGAATTGCGCGATCGTGCTTCCGAAGATATCAAAGCAGCGCTGAATGCTGCGGTCGGTAAGCCAGTGATTGAAAAAGTACTGTTTACAGATTTTGTTATTCAATAGGTAAAACGTGACCGATCTATTAAGCCAAGACGAAATTGATGCGCTATTGCACGGGGTTGACGATGTTGATGACGTCGATGAACCGATAGAAAACGACAACGAAGGTGCCGTCAATTTTGATTTCTCGTCGCAAGACAGAATTGTACGTGGTCGAATGCCGACGCTCGAACTTATCAACGAGCGCTTTGCACGGCACATGCGTATTAGTCTGTTTAATATGCTGCGTAAAACGGCAGAAGTGTCGATCAATGGCGTACAGATGATGAAGTTTGGTGAATACCAGAACACATTGTACGTGCCAACCAGTTTGAACATGGTGCGTTTTCGTCCGTTAAAAGGCACAGCGTTGATCACCATGGAGGCTCGCTTAGTCTTTATTCTGGTAGAAAACTTCTTTGGTGGGGATGGTCGATTCCATGCCAAAATTGAAGGGCGCGAATTTACCCCAACGGAACGCCGTATCATTCAGCTGCTGCTGAAGATTGTATTTGAAGACTACAAAGAAGCGTGGTCGCCAGTGATGGGGGTGGAGTTCGAATATCTCGACTCTGAAGTAAACCCAAGTATGGCTAACATTGTCAGCCCGACAGAAGTGATTGTCGTGAGTTCTTTCCACATTGAGGTCGATGGTGGCGGCGGCGATTTTCATGTCGTTATGCCTTACTCCATGGTTGAGCCGATCCGTGAACTGTTGGATGCAGGTGTTCAGTCCGACAAGATGGAGACAGACGTCCGTTGGAGCTCAGCATTACGTGAAGAGATCATGGATTGTCCGGTTAACTTCCGCGTTAACTTGCTTGAAAAAGACATCTCTTTGCGTGACCTCATGGAATTGCAACCGGGTGACATCATCCCGATTGAAATGCCAGAACATGCGACAATGTTTGTGGAAGACCTGCCGACCTATCGCGTAAAAATGGGCCGTTCGGAAGACAAATTAGCGGTGCAAATTTCTGAGGAAATTGAGCGCCCACATGTAGTCAAAACAGATTTAGCTTTCTTGGGCAAAGACATCATGTCAGAGCTTGAGAATGAAGACGATATAGACGATTAAGATACCTTATTGAACATACATGCTTTGGCATTAAATAAGGCTTAACACAGGATAGAAAAATGGAACCAAGTGACGATCAAAAGCTAGCAGATGAATGGGCAGCCGCTCTTGGCGAAGACCCGTCTGCACCTTCTGTTGACGTAGATGAAGTATTGGCCGCGCCACTGGAAGAGCTAAAAGACACTTCAAGCCCAATTACCGAAGATGAGCGCCGTAAACTCGACACCATCATGGATATTCCGGTGACGATTTCGATGGAAGTCGGTCGTTCACAAATCAGCATTCGGAACTTGTTGCAATTGAACCAAGGTTCGGTTGTTGAGTTGGATCGTCTAGCGGGCGAGTCATTGGACGTATTAGTCAACGGTACACTGATTGCGCATGGCGAAGTCGTGGTCGTGAACGATAAGTTTGGTATCCGTTTGACGGATGTGATCAGCCAAACTGAACGAATTAAGAAGCTACGTTAAGATGAGCTGCTCAATCAAAACGCGATTGAAGCAAATCACTGGAGCACTGAGCTTAATGCTGAGTGCTCCTTATGCATTTGCTGCCGCACCAAATAATCTGGATCTTGCGACGACACTGGGCTCGCTTGTGCTTGTGATCGGTGTGATTCTTTTGTTGGCTTGGCTACTTAAACGTATGCAAGTGCCTGCGATGGGACAACAAAAAGGCTTGCGTATTGTGAGTCAGTTGCCAGTGGGCACCAAAGAAAGAATCGCCGTAGTTCAAGTGGGTGAAGAGCAGTTTTTGGTTGGAATTACCAGCCAATCAATCCAAACGTTAGCCAAGTTAGATAAGCCACTGAAAGAGGAAGAGTTGGCGACCAATGCTTTTGCGACTCAATTTAGCCAGCTGATCAAAAAACATGACAAAGGGTAATCCAATTCGTTTGCTCCTGAGTACGTTGTTACTTTTTGTCGGCGTGCTGTTTTCTTCATTTACCTTTGCTGAAGCAGAGGAGTCAGCCCTGCCAGATAACTTAGCCGATGGAAGTAGCGTTACAGTCCAGGCGATGCAAAGTGATACTGGCGCCAGTCGTGCTATGTCCGTTTCTAGTGGCGGTGGTATTCCAGCATTCACCATGACCACGAACCCTGATGGCAGTGAAGATTACTCGGTTACACTACAAATTTTAGCGTTAATGACCATGCTTGGCTTCTTGCCTGCCATGGTGATTTTAATGACGTCGTTTACTCGAATTGTGGTGGTGATGTCGATATTGCGTCAGGCAATGGGTTTGCAACAAACGCCGTCTAATCAGGTCATCATTGGTATAGCGCTTTTTTTGACCTTTTTTGTTATGTCTCCTGTCCTGAACGAAATCAACGATAAAGCCGTTCAGCCTTATTTGAATGAGCAAGTCACTGCGAGAGAAGCGTTTGATGCTGCACAAGCACCAATGAAAGCGTTCATGCTTAAACAGACCCGAATCAAAGATTTGGAGACGTTTGTAACCATGTCAGGAGAGCAAGTCGATAATCCAGAAGATGTGTCGATGGCGGTATTGATTCCGGCTTTCATCACCTCAGAGCTAAAAACTGCATTCCAAATTGGCTTTATGCTCTTCTTGCCGTTTTTGATTATTGACCTTGTAGTCGCTTCGGTACTGATGGCAATGGGTATGATGATGTTGTCACCAATGATTGTTTCGTTGCCGTTCAAGTTGATGTTGTTCGTATTGGTCGATGGTTGGAACTTGATACTCTCGACACTTGCGGGCAGCTTTGCCCTTTAGATAAGCGCAGATAGAGGATAAGACATGACACCAGAAATGTTTGTCGAGCTTTTCCGTGAAGCACTTTGGATGGTGCTTATCATGGTCTGCGCTATTATCATCCCAAGCTTGCTTATCGGCCTTGTAGTCGCGATTTTTCAAGCTGCGACATCCATCAACGAACAAACATTGAGCTTCTTACCGCGTTTGATTGTCACGCTTTTGGCCCTGATGCTGTTTGGGCATTGGATGACGCAAATGTTGATGGAATATTTCTATGGCTTGATTGAACGCTTACCTCAGGTGCTTTATTAGAGGCGCCTATGGAGTACCCGACTAGCGTTGTCTTAGATTGGATCGCAAACTACTTCTGGCCCTATGTTCGTATCTCATCCATGTTGATGGTGATGACAGTAACCGGGGCCCGATTTGTTTCGCCAAGAATCCGCCTTTACCTCGGGTTAGCCATCACTTTTGCCGTCATGCCAGCGATCCCTGCAGTGCCTCAAGACATTGAGTTGCTCTCGTTTCGGGGTTTTATGACCATTGCCGAGCAAATGATCATCGGTATTGCGATGGGTATGGTCACTCAATTTATGATTCAAACCTTTGTCTTGTTGGGACAAATATTGGGTATGCAATCAAGTTTGGGTTTCGCTTCTATGGTTGATCCCGCAAATGGTCAGAACACGCCATTGCTTGGTCAGTTATTCATGTTTTTGACGACAATGTTTTTCCTTGCCACCGATGGGCACTTGAAAATGCTGCAATTGGTGGTGTTCAGTTTTAAAACTTTGCCGATTGGCTCCGGCTCGCTCAACGCGGTTGATTTCCGTGAAATGGCAGGCTGGCTTGGTATTATGTTCCAAACGGCATTGAGTATGTCTCTATCCGGCATTATTGCACTACTGACCATTAACTTGTCGTTTGGTGTAATGACCCGTGCTGCACCACAGCTGAATATCTTCTCGCTTGGTTTTGCTTTTGCTTTGATGGTGGGTCTATTACTGTGTTGGTACATACTGGCTGGCCTTTACAGTCATTATGAAATGTTCTGGACAGTGGGTGAGGCGCAGATTTGTCGGCTCATTCGCTTGGAGTGCTAAGAATTGGCAGAATCAGACGGTCAGGAACGCACCGAAGAAGCCACGCCCCGACGGTTACAACAAGCCAGAGAAAAGGGGCAGGTTGCTCGGTCTAAAGAACTCGCATCAGCATCTGTACTGATCGTTGGCGCCATTTCACTGATGTGGTTTGGCGAGGCGTTGGCACGCTCACTGTTTTCCATCATGAGCCGTTTATTTGATCTTCAACGAGAAGAGATTTTCGATACGGCAAAACTGTTTGATATCGCTTTGGGCGCGATGAGTGATTTGTTGTTCCCACTATTTTTAGTGTTAGCGACATTGTTTACTGCCGCCATGATTGGTGCTGCGGGTGTGGGAGGAATCAGTTTTTCTGCTCAAGCGGCCATGCCAAAGCTGTCGAAAATGAATCCGCTTAGCGGTTTAAAGCGGATGGTCGGAATGCAAAGCTGGGTGGAGTTGATCAAATCAATTCTTAAAGTGGTTTTGGTTACTGGTGTCGCCATCTATTTGATCCAAGCATCGCAGGCCGATCTGATTCAATTGAGCATGGATGTGTATCCGCAAAACATCTTCCATGCTTTAGATATTTTGCTGAACTTTATTTTGCTGATCAGTTGCTCGCTATTGATTGTGGTTGCCATCGATATTCCATTTCAAATCTGGCAGCACGCTGATCAGTTAAAAATGACCAAGCAAGAAGTCAAAGACGAATACAAAGAGACTGAAGGTAAGCCGGAAGTGAAAGGCCGTATTCGTATGTTGCAAAGGGAAGCGGCTCAACGTCGAATGATGGCGGATGTTCCTCAAGCTGATGTTATTGTTACTAACCCAGAGCACTTCTCGGTAGCGCTTCGTTATAAACAGAAGACAGACCGTGCGCCAGTCGTGATCGCTAAAGGTACTGACCACATGGCGATGAAGATTCGAGAAGTCGCCCGAGAGCATGACATCACAATTGTACCAGCTCCGCCACTTGCTCGTGCGCTGTACCATACTACTGAGCTAGAACAAGAGATCCCCGATGGATTATTTACTGCGGTGGCTCAGGTTTTGGCATTTGTATTCCAGTTGAAGCAATACCGAAAACGAGGTGGACAGCGCCCCAAAATTCAGGATTACGATTTGCCAATCCCGCCAGAACACCGGCACTAATACTAAAAGAAGCCTAATTCTAAAAAGGCTAATTTAATCAGATATTAAGCTCTACTTG
>NZ_WXWT01000438.1:0-17861 GCF_009904725.1 Vibrio sp. V43_P6S15P86 | reverse complement strand
TATCCAGAAAATGGCGGATCAATTGAACGATTATTCAGCGCGAATTTTCGTAAAACTGCCATTTAATGGTCATAATTTCGTCACAAAGGCTCAGTAGGGTGGTTATCGTTAACTGGTACAGACCAAATTAAAACTTAGCCAAATTAACTGGAGAAAATGATGAAAAACCGTTTGATGAAAGGATCGCTGGCTGCACTTGTCTCTCTGCTAGCTACGAATGCAATGGCAGCACAGGAAGTCACGGTTTACACCGCTTTCGAAACTGACATTCTTGCTAAATACAAGTCTGCGTTTGAGAAAGATAACCCAGATATCAAGATTAAGTGGGTTCGCGATTCAACCGGTATCATGACGGCGAAATTGCTGGCAGAAAAGAACAACCCTCAAGCGGAAGTGGTTTGGGGTCTGGCTGGCTCGTCAATGGCACTGCTTAAAGATGAAGGTCTTCTTAAGCCTTACACACCAAAAGGTTTGGAAGAGCTGCATGCGAACCTAAACGACCCTCAATCAAACCAAGCTTGGTTTGGTAACGATGCGTTCTTTAACGCAGTTTGTTTCAACGAAGCGGTAGCGAAACAGCTTAATCTGCCTAAACCAACGTCTTGGGAAGACCTAACAAAGCCGGTTTACAAAGGTCACATAGCAATGCCTAACCCAGCTTCTTCAGGCACTGGCTACATGCAGGTTTCTGCTTGGCTACAAAACATGGGTGAAGATCAGGCATGGAACTACATGCGTGACTTAGACAAGAACATTGCACACTACACGCACTCTGGCTCTAAACCATGTGTTCAAGCGGGCATGGGTGAAGTGGCTATCGGTATTTCGATGGCAAGCCGCGGTGCGAAGCTGAAAACACAAGGTGCACCACTGGCGGTTATCACGCCAAAAGGCATCGGCTGGGAATCAGAAGCGGTTGGTCTAGTAAAAGAGTCGGATGCCGCGAAGCGTGTTGTCGACTGGTCAATCTCTAAAGCGGCAAACGAGCTTTACGTAGAAATGTACCCAGTAGTTGCACATAAAGACGTGAAAGCGACCGTATCTAACTTCCCGAACGTTCAAGAGAACATGGCGAAGATGGACTTCGCGCAAATGGGTAGCAAGCGTGCAGAGATCCTAGCGGCATGGTCTGAGAAGTTCGACGCGAAATCAGAACCAAAGTCTTAATCGAATTTGCTTTGAGTTGAATACTGAAATCCACCTCGGTTGAGGTGGATTTTTTGTTTTCTCTGTTATTTCAGAGTTTGCTGAAAGTAGATTCCTAGTCTCACCTAGGTTCGCTGGAATGACGGACTTAAGGAAGTTGGGAGCTTCTATCCGCACTTACCACGTCATTCTCTAGAGCGACGAAGGAGTGAGTCGGGAATCTCTAATTACCACTTAAACAAACCTCATCGCCCTTCATCTATTTGTCATCTTCTGGCTATAAATTTGTCATTGGAACGTAACACTCAAAAACTAAAGTTGGTATATACCATTTGGAGCGTGTGTTATGTCAACTAACCAACATTACCTAAATATTGAAAATGTAGTGAAGCAATTCGGACAGTTCACTGCATTAAAGAAAATCTCGCTAGCGATTGAAAAGGGCGAGTTCGTTTGTTTTCTTGGTCCTTCTGGCTGCGGTAAAACCACTCTGCTACGTGCTATTGCAGGTTTAGACTTGCCAACGTCTGGTGCAATTTTTCAAAACGGTCAAGAGACCACATTCCTACCACCAGAGAAGCGCGATTTCGGCATCGTATTCCAATCTTACGCGCTGTTTCCGAACCTAACTGTGCAAGAGAACATTGCGGTGGGTTTGAAGAACCAAGGCATGTCGACCAAAGAAGCGTTAGAGAAGGTGGATTATTGGCTAGAAACCATTGGTCTTCCAACCTCTGGCGAGAAATTCCCGAACCAACTTTCTGGTGGTCAGCAGCAGCGTGTTGCTTTGGCTCGTGCATTGGCGTTGTCTCCGGGTCTACTGTTATTGGATGAGCCGCTGTCAGCGCTGGATGCAAAAGTACGTGTTCACTTACGTGACGAGATTTGTAAGCTGCAACGCAAGCTGGGCATCACCACCATCATGGTTACGCACGATCAGGACGAAGCGTTGTCGATGGCGGATCGTATCGTGGTAATGAACCATGGTGTGATTGAGCAAGTTGGCACACCTCAAGAGATCTACCAACAACCAGCAACGCGCTTTGTCGCTGAGTTTGTCGGCAGTATGAACTTTATTGAAACCTCAGTCGCAACGGACTCCCAAGTACGCATTGCGGAAACCTTGATGCCAGCGCCAAGCTTGACCAATCGTAAGATCCAACGTGGTGATCGCTTCGACCTTGCGGTGCGCCCTGAAAGCATCAAGTTCGTTGAAAACTACACCAACTCTTTACCAGTGCGAGTTACGGCTACCGAGTTTTTGGGGGCGTTTTTCCGTATTGATTGCGTATTGCAAAACGACAGCTCAACGAAAACCATCGTCGTGGATGTGCCTGTGGAAACGGTTCAAAAACTCAATATCAAGGCGGGCGATGTACGTTACATCCAGTTTGCTGAAGAAGGGCTGCATGGTTACGCCGTGCCCTCGGTTGATAAAGCGCTAGCAGCGTAGGTGTAAACATGGATGCGAAGACAATGACGATGAATAGCCTAACCACACAAGACAAAGCAAAATCTTTACTCGGACGTGTTAGCCGCGACAACCTTGTGTTGTTCGGTTTGCTCGCTGGTTTGTCGACTATGATGGTGCTGTTCATCTTAATGCCGCTTTGGGCAATGTTGACCAAGAGTGTGCAAAATGCCAATGGCGAATTTGTCGGATTGGCAAACTTTGCGACGTACTTTTCTTCTTCTAGCTTGTGGGTGTCGGTGGGAAACACCTTCACTTTGGGCGTGATTGTGACCTCGGTAGTGGGCGTGCTTGCGTTTGGTTATGCCTACGCGCTGACTCGTTCATGCATGCCGTTTAAAGGTTTGTTTCAAATCCTAGGTACTGCGCCGATTCTTGCGCCTTCGTTGTTGCCGGCGATCAGTTTGATCTTCCTTTTCGGTAATCAAGGCATTGCCAAAGAGATGTTGTTAGGAAACTCGGTTTACGGTGTGATTGGTATCTCGATGGGTTTGATTTTCTGGACCTTCCCTCATGCATTGATGATTTTGACCACTTCGCTGCGTACTTCAGATGCCCGTTTGTATGAAGCTGCCCGCGCACTGAAAACCTCACCAATCAAAACCTTCTTTATGGTGACGCTACCTGCGGCGAAATACGGTTTGATCAGTACGCTTATCGTCGTCTTTACGCTAGTTATCACGGACTTTGGTGTGCCGAAAGTGATTGGGGGCAGCTACAACGTTCTGGCGACTGATATCTTCAAGCAAGTGGTGGGACAACAAAACTTTGCCATGGGTGCGGTGACCAGCATTATGCTTTTATTCCCTGCGGTAATGGCATTTGGTGCAGACCGCTGGGTACAGAAAAAGCAAAAAAGCTTATTTGACACTCGCTCGGTACCTTATCAGCCAGAACCTAACAAAGCGCGCGACAGCATTTGTTTGGTTTACTGCAGCATCATTTCTATCGCAGTGCTGGCGGTGCTTGGCATGGCGGTGTATGGCTCATTAGTTACGTTCTGGCCTTGGAACAAAGCGCTGACGCTAAACAATTACAACTTTGCTGAAATGAGCACTTACGGTTGGGGTCCATTCTTCAACTCACTAACGCTGGCAGGTTGGACGGCGGTTATTGGTACAGCCATCATCTTTGTCGGTGCTTACTGCATTGAGAAAGGGCGTGCGTTTGGTCCAATTCGTCAAGTGATGCAAATGCTCAGCGTGGTACCAATGGCGGTTCCGGGTATGGTGCTTGGCTTGGGTTACATCTTTTACTTCAATGATGCGAACAATCCTTTGAATGTGCTTTATGGCACCATGGCATTCTTGGTGATTAACACGGTAGTGCATTACTACACCGTGGGTCACATGACTGCACTGGCAGCGCTAAAGCAGTTGCCATCGGAGATTGAAGCCACAGCGGCATCGGTGAAGCTTCCTCAATACAAGTTGTTCTTTAAAGTGACATTACCTGTGTGTTTACCTGCGATTTTGGACATTGCGACTTACTTGTTTGTTAATGCATTGACCACCACTTCTGCGGTAGTATTCCTTTACTCAACCGATACGATTCCGGCTTCGGTCTCGATTCTGAATATGGACGATGCCGGTCAAACTGGCGCTGCTGCGGCAATGGCGGTGATGATCATGATTGCTGCCGCAATTGCGAAGATTGTTCAGATGACTTTGGGTAAATTGTTAGAGAATCGCACACAAGCTTGGCGCAAAAGATAAGGACACTTCGTGCAATACGTAAAAATTAAAGATTCGATTGTTGAACAGATTGAAGCGGGCATGCTATCGCCGCGTCAAAAACTGCCAGCAGAGCGTAAGTTGGCGGAGTCGTTTGATACTACACGCGTCACTTTGCGTGAAGCTTTATCACTGCTCGAAGCGGAAGGTCGAATCTATCGCGAAGACCGCCGAGGTTGGTTTATCTCACCTGAGCCATTGCGTTACGACCCAACCCAAACGTTGAACTTCCCAAACATGGCAAAAGCGCAAAATCGCGTGCCAAAAACAGAAGTGATAGCCGCAAAAGGCACCTTGGCTAATAAATTGGCCGCTCGTTTGTTGGACCTTCAGCCGTTTTCAGACGTATTTCGTGTCGACCGCGTTCGTTACCTAGAAGAGCGTCCGGTGGTTTATGTCACGAACTACATTCGACCAGACATATTTCCCAACTTATTGTCTTATGATTTATCAAACTCGTTAACCGACATTTATCGTGAACACTACGGTGTGACGTATCAAAAAATTCGTTACCGAATTTCGACTAGTACTTTGTTGGGTGAGGTGGCACAGGCATTGCGCGCGACGTCTGGTACGCCTGCAATGGTGGTTGAACGTATCAACTACAACCAACATGGTGAGTTGATTGATTGCGATATCGAGTATTGGCGGCACGATGCCATCAGCATCGAGTCTGTCGCAGAGCTGAATTAATCTCTGTTTGCTGGGCATCTGTCTAGTTGGCGGCGAGCAATTTATATCTCAAATTCAAAGGCTCCATATTGGGGCCTTTGTTGTACCCAAGCACCTTGAGGGTATCTAAATATCATAAACAGGAAAACGGAATGGATCTCTTGGCAATAGCACTCGTTGTATTGTCTGCGGTTATGCATGCTGGCTGGAATATTCTTGGTAAAAGCAATGCTGGTTCAGGGCTCGCGTTTACGATGGCGGCAAGTTTATCTGCTTGCCTTCTGCTCACGCCTTATCTTATTTGGTATCTCTTTAACATTGGCTGGACGACGTTGCCCAGCGTGTTTTGGGGAATGCTGTTTATCAGTGGTTTATCTCAAATCGTCTATTTGGTTGGTTTGATCGTGGCCTACAAGCACGCCGATGTAGGAGTGATTTATCCGATTGCGAGAGCACTTCCTGTAATGATGGTGGGCGCACTCACCGTCGCCTTAGGTTATGAGTTGAATGCTCAGCAGTGGTTGGGTTTCCTGCTTATTACTTTAGGTTGTGTCCTAGTTCCAGTGACTAGCTTTCGTCAAATTACTCTTGGGGAGTACCTGAATGTTGGTGTGTTTTGGGCCTTGATTGCGGCGTTTGGCACGACGGGTTACTCCGTTGTGGACAAGCAAGCACTGAATCTGCTAACTCAACAAACATCGACCATTCTTAACGACCACTATAGCGCGATTTTTTATCTAGGCGTGCAGTTTTGGGTTATGGGAGTACCGGTTTTATTGTGGTGTATTGTTTCGGGTAGCCAGCAAGAACTACAAACCGCTTGGATGATTCGCAAAAGTGCGAGCATGGCTGGCATCATGATGGCATCCACCTACGGCTTGGTGCTGTTTGCGATGACCATGACTGATAACGTCAGCCTTGTTGTGGCTTTGCGACAAATCAGCATTGTATTTGGTTTATTAATGGGCGTGTGGTTGTTGGCTGAAAAATGGTATTTCACGCGAGGCGTCGGGGTGCTGTTGATCCTGAGCGGAATCATTCTGTCATTGAGCCCTGCTTGAGGTATAAGGCACCGATGTCGATTCGGTGCCTTGGCACAGCTAAATTTTTAAAATCGCAATTGTGCACCAAACATCACACCGCCAGAATCAAAATCGCTATTCTTGGCGTAGTTGTACTCTAAGTTCAAACCAAAGTGTTTATAGGCCCAAGCGACACCAGCAGCGGCTTCTCCGCCAAGACTAGACTCGTCATATTCTTTATTCTGACCATTGTTTTTAAGCGTGTAACTTAACGTGTAGTAAGTGATACCGCCTTTCCCGTAAAGCTCAAAGCCAGCTCCCAGAGGGTAACTTGCGTAACCGCTGAGTCGAGGCCCGCCATAACTGACATCGGTGATTTCTGTTAAGGGACTGATAAGTACGGAGCCAATGCCGTTAAATGCGCCCTTATAGCCGGCTTCAATACCAAAGTTGTGATCGAACATGTAACGGTAATATACATCACCAAGGAACATGTCACCTTCATCATGGCTATTGTTCACATCGTAACTAACATTACCGTAGCCTAAATTTGCTCCAACAACATGTTGGGTTGGTTGTGCATGAGCCGTTAAGGAAAGTGCGGACAGTAAGCATGCAATGGCGTACTTGTAAGACATAAAAACTCCGAATCATAAAATGAAAAAACAAAACGTCATGTGGTGCGTTGGGTTAACGTAGCCTTGTCATGAACTCCGCTTTGGTATTGTCTAACCATTCGTAACGACGTCGATACATCGAACGCTTAGAACGCGACATGCCTTCGATATCACGACGCGGGGCATTCACATCGAGTGAGTAGAAATGACGGTTGTATTCGGTGCCGCCCAACTCTTGCCAGAGTGCATCGTAATCCGTTTTGATTCGTCCTTTACTGTAGCGTCGTGCAGCATAAGTATGGGATTGTGTTTTTACCGCTAGAATCGTATTCACTTCCCAAATTTGCGCGAGTAAAGTGAGCAAACTCACCATCAAGCTTTTTGGTCTTTGCCCGTAAAGTTTACGAGTTAACTTTTTAATTTTCGCGTTGTTCTCTTCACTGCTGCGTGGCCCTTGCAAGCCGCCAATCATAATGCTGCGTCCAGATTCTATGTGGCCGAGAGTAAATGAGAGCGTATAGAAGTTGCCATCTTCCGCGCTGTGTAGCACTAGGCTCATGTCGCCTTCTTTTTGGTAACGCGCTTCGTACACCAATCGCACAGAGTACAATGTCTCGTCGATTTCAAATGATGTTAATGTTAAGCCAGTCGAATCGGTATAGATCTCTTCAATGGTCTGTTTAGAAAACAGCTCTGAAATGGTTTTGTAGTGATCAACCACTAGGTTTGAACGATCGAACGCTGAGTTATTTTTGATGATGTAGGGACGAAACGGTTTTTCTAAAAATCGGTGCGTACGTGCACAAAGCATCTCTAGCAATGACGATTCAATATTATCTGACAGGTGCTTAAACGCTCGTTTGTAGTAAAGTGCACGCAAGATGAACTTAGCTCTGTAGGTCCAAATTGGCTTATAGACATCAGCATAATCATCTGAGTAAATTGATTTGCTATGGTAAAAAATGGATTTGTTCGCGGTCATTTTCACTCCAGATTAACGTGTGCTCAACAGCCACAATTAAGAACCGACGGACGAGCAGCGAAGAACCCGAAAAAGGGGGAAATGCAAAGCACTACTAAAAGGGGAGGTTTTGCTGTGCCCGACGTTTATATAAGGTTTTGAACACTGTTCTTTTGTTGGGATTCTAAGAGAAAATTGACCTTAGGTATTGTATGGGTTGGTAAGGAAATGTCAGTTTGGAAGCCACTTTTGAACGTTGTGACTACGAGGTAGAAAAATGCTCGTGTTGGCAGAGTATGATGTCGTGTTGCTAAGTTAAAGTGAAATGAGTTGAACAAGAATTGAACGTTATTTGAAATTATTTTGACGTGTTTCTGGTCTTTATACGTACCTTATAAATATCGAGCCAATTTAGGCCCGATATAAAGGTAAGTAAGGAGAAGTTTATGAAACGCTTAATGACTTTAGCAAGTATGATTGCTCTGACTGCTGCACCTTCTGTTGTTTTTGCTGGTGGCTATCAGTGGACAAACGATACCGAAACGATCCATGGTGATGTTATGGATAGCAAACAAGCGGCTTATGAAATGGGTCGTGACATGATTCAGAACTATCAAAGCAAATCACCAGGTCAGCTTCGTGACGAGTTTACAAGCCTTACAGAGTATGTTGATCGCCAGTCGTTTTCTATCACCGACTCAAAAGTCATGGTGAATGAGTTCTTGCAAAGTGACGGGCAAGTTGTATACCAGCCTATTCTCAATGTTCAATACGAGTACCGCATGCGTGAAACCGGTAAATACTAACCAGTAAGACGGTCTCGATTTTCCGATAATTTATATCCTTGCTGTTTGTTTTGGGGAGCGCTGCTCCCCATTTTTGTATTCATTGATAGCAGAAACTTCCACTCTCTCAGCGCAACATTTGCTATCGCTCAGCGTTAGATATTCTTGCTCGTTGATTGTGCTCATCGTTTGTAAAGTGTTTGCGGAAATGGATGTAACGCACTAACGAGGATACCCGATGACACATCATTCATATTGGTTCAAACAGGCAATTGAAGCTGAGCAACCAGAAACGCCGCAACCGTTACAGCAGAACATTAATACTGACGTTGCTATTGTCGGTGGCGGATACACCGGACTTTGGACAGCGATTATGATTAAGCAGCAATCTCCTGAAAAACAGGTGGTTGTTATCGAAAAGGGCTTGTGTGGCAGCGGGGCATCTGGCGCGAATGGCGGCTGTATGCTGACATGGTCTACCAAGTTCCCGACGTTGAAACGGTTATTCGGTGAAGAACATGCTGTTTGGTTGGTAAAAGAGTCGGAACAAGCGGTGTTGGAGATTGACGACTTTTGTCAGCAATACAATATCGATGCGCAATTATCGTTAAAAGGGGTTTATTACACCGCAACCAATCAGGCTCAGAAAGGTGGAATGCAGCCAGTTGTCGACGAGTTACAACAGCTAGATGCGAACAGTTGGCGTCGTTGCTCGGTGGAGGAACTGCGTGCCAATGCGGGTTCACCTCGCCATATTGAAGGCTATCACTCTCCGGTTGCTGCTAACGTGCAACCCGCCTTACTCGCGCGAGGGTTACGCCGTGTTGCTATTGATCTGGGTGTAGAAGTTTATGAGAACACGCCAATGACGCGTCTAGATTATGGAAAACCTGCCACCGTCTGTACACCTAAAGGAAATATTCAAGCGCAGCAGGTGGTGTTGGCATTAAATGCATGGATGGTGGAGCAATTTAAGCAGTTCAAAAACAGCATTGTTGTGGTGTCTTCGGATATGGTTATTACCAAACCGCTTGGTGATACTTTGTCTCAATCTGGTTGGCAAGCAGGTTCGAGTGTGTTGGACTCACGCATCTTCGTACATTATTACCGAGATACGCCAGATGGCCGTTTGATGCTAGGTAAAGGCGGTAATCAGTTCTCTTTCAACAACCAAGTTGACGCGATGTTTAACAAGCCGACGCGTTATCAAACGCTACTAAAAAAATCATTCGACAACCTTTTTCCTCGCTTAAAAGGGGCTGAATTTGAGTACTCTTGGACTGGCGGTTCGGATCGTTCCGCAACTGGGTTTCCTTTTTTTGGCCAATTGGATGAGCAAAGTAATGTCTTTTACGGGTTTGGTTATTCAGGTAACGGCGTTGCCCAAACTCGAATGGGTGGAAAAATTTTATCGTCGTTGGTGTTAGGGCTAGATAACGAATGGACGCGAAGTGGTTTAGCGCAAGGACCGCTTGGGTATTTCCCACCAGAACCAATACGTTGGCTGGGAGTAATGATGGTACGAAATGCTGTTCGCCGAAAAGAGGAAGCGGAAGATAATGAGAAACGTCCGTTTGTTTGGGATAAATGGCTAGCGAAACTCGCAGGACCAGCAGGCAAAGCGGATAAGCTCGACTAAACTGAAGACTTTAGCCACAAACGAGACAGTTTGCAGTGAAAGTCATTGGGGGGCGATGTAGCCTTGTGTTAGCCTCTGTCTTTCAAGCTCAGATTTAAAAGGTGAGTAATATAATGAAAGTATTCAGCAACTTCGATAGCGGCAGCATTCACGTAGTGAAAGCGGACGACAAAAATGACATCCAACTTAAAATCCCTAATGACAATATGTCGGAATTCTACCAGTGGTTCCATTTCCGTCTAGAAACCGAAGCCGAGCAGTCGCACACGATCAAACTGCTTGATTTGGCTAAGTCGGCTTATCCAGAAGGGTGGCAAGGTTACGATGTCGTAGCGTCTTACGACCGTGAAGAATGGTTCCGTATACCAGCAGAGTTCGATGGTGACACGCTGACTTTCACTGTTATCCCTGAGCGTAGCTCAATTTACTTCGCGTACTTTGCGCCTTACACATACGATCGTCATTTAGACTTGTTACACATGGCACAAAGCGCGCACCACTGCCAACTAGAAACATTAGGCCACACATTAGACGGCAATGACATGAGCTTGCTAACGTTTGGTGAGCCAGAAGAAGGCAAAAAGAAAATCTGGATGATTGCACGCCAACATCCGGGTGAAACCATGGCTGAATGGTTCATGGAAGGCATGATCCAACGTTTACTGGATGAAAATGACACGGTTACGCGTGCATTACTGGAAAAAGCAGTGCTTTACGTGGTACCAAACATGAACCCAGACGGTGGTATTCGCGGTCACTTACGTACGAACGCGGTAGGCGTGAACTTGAACCGTGAGTGGCAAACTCCGTCTATGGAGAAAAGTCCAGAAGTCTACCTTGTGCGTCAGCGCATGCTGGAAACGGGTGTTGACATGTTTTTAGATATTCATGGAGATGAAGCGATTCCGTATAACTTCGTCGCTGGCTCAGAAGGTATTCCTTCTTACGATGAAAATCTTGCCGCTTTAGAGGCATCATTTAAGCAAGCGCTACTGACTATTACACCTGAGTTCCAAGATGAGATTGGTTATGATAAAGATGAGCCGGGTAAAGCGAATTTGACGGTAGGCTCAAACTGGGTCGCGGAGCAGTTCAAATGCCTGTCGTACACGATCGAGATGCCATTTAAAGATAACAACAATCACCCAGATCCGCTTTATGGTTGGTCACCAGAACGCAGTGTATTATTTGGGCAAGATATCTTAGCTGCAACGCTTACCGTGGCGGATAAAATCTAGTTCGATAAGTTCACGTCTGTTCATTATTTCGAAAACAGCTCATTTTAAATGAGCTGTTTTTTTATGCCTTCGATATCCATTCTCTCCTGTAAAAATTTGTTGCCATTCACAGGCTTAAATGTCGATTCTTAAATTTGAGAAAATGGGTTTTATGGTGATTTGCGTCACAGAAAACTGGCTATTTTGTGATATTCTCCGCAACGAATTGACTATGGCTAAACCAACGCAATGAGACTTTATTTCTCGGTTGGGTATGCGGATGAAGCTCATGAATAGATGGTCTTGAGGTTATCTTTCTCCGTTTTACGTCATTGGCGTTTGAATATCATTTTTTGATTCTTTCCTACGCTATTTAGCTATTTCTGTTCGAAGAAAAGAGAAAGTTACGGCTTCATATTTTACGGCAGTATGCTGCCTCGATGTGTTGCTTTGTGTACAAGAAAAAGGAAAAGAATAATGAAAAAAATCGCTATAGCAGTGGCTACTGTACTTGCTGGTGGTGTGATCTCAAACGTTGCACTTGCTGACACTTACATGGGCGGTAAAGTAGGTTACAACTCTCTAAATGATGCGTGTTACCTAAACGAACCTTGTGACGACGACAGTTTTGCAGCATCTATGCACCTGGGCTACAGCTTCAACGAGTACGTTGCAGCAGAGTACGGTGTTGATTACCTTGGTGACTTCACTGCAAACTTCAAAAAGCCGGGCCTAAACACCGTTGACGGTGATCTTTGGGCGTTGACTCTTGCTCCTAAATTCAACCTACCGCTAACAGATTCTTGGAATCTATTCGCGAAAGTTGGTGCTGCATACATGATGGCGGGTGACGAAAAAGATTTCGTACCAACAGGCTCTCTAGGTGCTGAGTACAAAATCAACTACAACTGGAGCCTACGTGCTGAATACCAACGTTACCAAGATATGTCTGATGACGTGATTGAAGACATGGATTCAGATTTCTTCGGTATTGGTTTTAACTACAAGTTCGGCTCTGAGCCAGTAATTCAAGAAGAAGTGGTTGAGGAAGTAGTAGAAACACGCCCTGCAACACGTATTGTTGAGCATGTTTACCCTGCTCAAACAACAGCGACAGTACAATTCGACCTAGAAAGTGCAGAAGTGAAAGATGCATCGACCCTTTCTGGTACCGTTGATCTGATGAACACTTACCCACAAGCTCAAGTTGAGATCACGGGTTACAGTGATACGACGGGTTCTGCTGCGTACAACCAGCAACTTACAGAAAAACGCGCGAAAGCCGTTGCTGACGAGTTCCAAGCAAAAGGTATTGCGGCTGAGCGTATGACAGTGAAAGGTATGGGTGAAGCTAACCCAGTAGCAAGCAACGAAACACGTCAAGGTCGTCAAATGAACCGTCGTGTTGAAGTAGTTGTCCCAGCGTTTGAATATCAAACCACTGAGAAAGCAGAATAATTCCTGCTTAAGAGACAGTTCCAAAAGCCAGCGTGTATCACGCTGGCTTTTTTGATCCCGCTTAACAAACTCAGCACTTTCATCAATTTGTCATCACCAGTTCATACCATGGCTACTGAGTATTTGGGAGAGTGTTATGCAAAGTTTACCGCCGCTTAATTTGCTCCGAGCGTTTGAAGCCACGGCGCGATTACAGAGCTTCACTAAAGCCGCAGAGGAGCTCAATGTGACCCGTGCGGCCGTCAGTCAGCAGGTGAAATCGCTAGAACTGCAGTTAAATGCAACATTATTCGAGCGCAAGGGTACGCACCTTACGCTGACCAGCTCAGCAAAAGAATACTGGCCTGTGGTTAACCATGTGCTTCAAACCTTATCAACCTCGACCCATCATTTATTTACTCGCCCACAGAACAAGCAAATTACCTTACATGTCGCCCACAGTTTTTGCTCGCAATGGCTAATACCAAGGCTGGCCGATTTTCAGCGTCAATTTCCAGATGTTTCCTTTAAGATCTCGACAACCGCGAATACGGTTCCAAACGCCAGTGCGATCGCAGATATAGAAATTATTAACGGAGATGGCGATTGGCAAGAGCAACAAGCTATTCAGCTTACCCAAGAAAACTGGATCGTTGTAGCAAGCCCCGGCTTTATTCAGTTAAATCCGATTGATGACCTCATGAAGTTGTCTCAAACACCTAAAATCTGCACCGGCGGTTATCATGAATCTTGGCAGGTATGGTTTGCGTACCAAGGTTATCAAGGCAAGGTGAGCAAAGTGATAGCCGAATTTGAACATTCATTGCTTGCTATTCAAGCTGCAACCAATCAACTTGGTGTCTTGCTGGTGAGAGACTTTCTTGTTGAGGATGAGTTGCAACAAGGGATATTAGTACAAATCGGAGATTGGCGTATGCCCAGCTCCGGCGCACACTATATGATGGTTAGAGCATCAGAAAAGTCACACGTAAACACCTTTGCCCAATGGTTAATACAAAGCCTTTAATATTTTACGGTCTATTTTTACAGCGGTACTTATTCTTGCGATTTACCTAACAAAATGCGCGGTTTCTTATAGGGTCAGTCAACCTTCTCTAAAAGCTTTGAGTGTATGATGATCTAGCTTTACGTTATCTGATGCGCGCTTAATCCACACAGGATACTGTTATGGAAACAATGCAAGGCGGTAGAGAAAATGCCATCTATCGAAAAGGGAATTTGATATCTCGTCCTGCCAGTTATTGGACGATGACTGTCCATCTGCTACTTACCTATCTTCATTCACGAGGCTTTACGGCATGCCCTAAAGCGGTTGGTATTGAGAAAGGAAAAGAGTGGGTTAGCTATGTCGAAGGAGAGACTGACAACTATCCATTGATTGGCAACATTGCTTCTGTTTCCGCGCTCCAATCTGCGGCAAAAATGTTACGCGATATGCACGATGCATCTGAGGGTTTCCTTAAGCAATATCAAAATGAAACGCTGCACTGGATGCTGCCACCACGAACACCACAAGAGGTGATTTGTCATGGTGATTTCATGCCATATAACGTGGCACTCCATGGAGAGTTTGTCGTTGGTGTGTTTGATTTTGATACGGCGCATCCGGCACCAAGAGTTTGGGATGTCGCTTTTTCGGTCTATGGTTGGGCACCATTTAAAACCGATGAGCACGATAAAATGGGCTGTTTGGAGCAACAAATTCAGCGTGCAAAACTCTTCTGTGACGCTTATGGGTGTTCGAGATTCGAACGGGAAGAGCTGGTGGAGGTGATGACACATCGACTCTCCGCGTTAGTTGATTATATGAGAGGGGTCGCAGCTCAAGGTGATGATAGGTGTTTCAAGCGAACCTAGAAGATTGCCATCATACCGCTTACCTCAACGATATCGAGTACCTAAGAAAACATAGACAAGTCATCACCCTAGGGCTTTTAGGTTAGGGCTGGGTGATATCTTTAATGACATTGAATAACCACTGGTTTATCGGGGCTTGCTGTTGTGAGCGACGACAGCTCATCACGTAGCGAACATCAAGCTCTAACCCGCCAGGAAGTGCGATACTTCGGCAGCCCTTAGGCACATGTCCACTCATGGTTATACCAAAATGATCCGTTTGTAGGAGCACTTTTTGAATCATCGCAGGGTGTTCAATTTCTACCTTAGGTGTGGTTCTGAACCCCATATGGTTGAGCCTTTCCAACAACGGGTATCGGTAGTCGTTCCATCCCGGCGTTTTGAAAAGTAAAAAGGGGTAGTTTTCTAGCTCTTGGAAATGTTGAGCGGGATGCTCATCTCGAACAAAAAATACGGCTTTTCCTCGACCTAGTTCGTTTTGAATAATTGACTGTGGAAGATCCTCATCAAAATAATGAATCGCAATAGCGTTTTCACCCTCAGTTAATCGCTTTTTCGCGTCGCTACCCCAACGTAAACAAGAGAACTTTGCTTTTGGGGCGTGTTTTAGTAATTCTAAGTAAAACTTGTCACCAAAGTAATCCCAAAATAATGTGTTCGCATAAATAGTGATCGAGCCGTCAAAATTAGCGGGTGAAAAACTCTGTGGTTTGATGGAATCAATACTGGTGAGGATTTGTTCAAAATGTGGCATGTTCGCCTCGACAAAAGCGGTCGGTTCAAAGCCATTTTTAGTCTGAATGAACAAAGGGTCATCGAGCTGCGCTTTCATTTTTGTCAGGTTTTTGCTGATTGATCCTGATGTCTTTCCGAGTGAATCTGCCACCAATCGGACGCTGCGTAACTCATACATCCGTTTTAGTACCAATATGTTTTGAATGTCCAGATTAATGCTCATCCATCGTCTCATTTATCTTCTGCCGAGAAATCATATCTCTGAATTTCTGAATAAAAGACAACGTTCGGTCAATTTAAGCATGCTGTCGTATCTTATGGTTTATTGAAGGCGACGGTGGACAGCAAATATGCTTGGTCATATCAATTTAGTGGTTTGGATTTCCATTTGGTAAATGATGACTTTCCTCGTATGAACACGTTTCTGTTGTTACAGTTTTTTCATCGAAAGAAAGTAAGAACAAAAACAGAGGTGACGTATGAAAAAATTAATCGCACTTGGTTTGATGGTTTGCTCAACAAACATAGCATTAGCTGGCGATGGGTCATACACGGGCACGATTGATATGACGATGGCTACGAAAAATCAGGTCGACGTCGAGCGCGCAGATTCTCAACTGACGCTGAAAGGTCGAAATGAAACGGCCTATGGCGGGGTAATCATCCAAACGGATGCTGCTACACAAAAAATTGAACTTCGTGGGCGACGTGATTAATCGAACATGTTGTTGTTAAGAAAATGCCGCGAATATCGCGGCATTTTTTATATTTTGAGATAGGTAAATCATCAAACTCAGCTTTGAACTTCAACCCCAGCTTCGATCTCGACTGGTTGCGCTTGAGTATCGCTTTCTTTCGCCGCTTCAAGCATCTTGCGAATAATGAGTGACGCTGCCATTGCGATAGCGACCATCACGACAGCAAGGACAGTGAGTAATTGGAAATAATCACCATATACGTTTTGTACAATGTCTTGTGTGATGGTCTGTCCTTTCTCTAACGCGATAGAGGTTGAAAATGCAGCACCAATAATACCGCTCAATGCGATTGCCACAGAAAATAGGCTAACAGAGAAGTTTTCGATGTGCTTCGGCGCGACGGAAAGAATAAACGCTACGACCATCGAACCCACGATGACTTCTGCAATCGCCTGGAAGAAGTGAATAGCGAGAAAGATTTCTGGCATGATCACGACATCTTCACCCACGGTAGTCACGGCAAACGTCAAGATACCAAACGCTATCGCGGTCAGTACAAATGCCAAGGCGATTTTTGTCGCGGTAGAGAGGTAGATATCGCGCTTTTCCAGCAACCCAAAAAAGCCAGCTACGATAGGACCACCAACCATACACCAAAGCGGGTTCATTGCCATTGCTGCTTCTGGTTCGAGCGGAATAAAACCAAATAGAGAGCCTTTTAATGTGTTGATAGCAACCATGTTCATCGAGGTCATCATTTGTCCGTAGTAAACAAAGAAACAGGTTGTCAGCAAGGTCACAATTAAGATGGTCCCCATCTTCAAAGACTCAGCTTTGCTTGCTTTAAGCATCAGAGATATGAAGTATGCGATCGCCGCCCCTCCGATGGCGTATACGATATTTTGGCCAATATCCATGTTTGAAAACATGAAAAATACCAACGCGATCATTGCCAATGAAATCAATGCAAAAAGTACCCAGTTTTTTAAACTTACGGTTTTTTGATCAAGCTCAGAGGCTACGCCAACAAGATCTTTGCGGAATACCAATAGCATGATCAATGCCGCTGCTGCCATAACAGCAGAGATGGTAAAACCGCCATTAAAGCCGATCACAAGGACAATCATTGGGAACAAATATTGACCTAAAAAGGCGCCAACATTATTCACTGAATAATTGATTGGGTATCCTTTTTCAAAATCTTCTTGTGATTTGAACGTTCGTTTATAGAGGCTAGGGTAAGAGGGTGACATCAGGCCGCGGCCATAACTGGCGAGCGCAATACCACACATTGAAAGTGGAACGTTAGAAGCAGAAGCCCCCAACACGAGTAATACGTAACCGGATGCAAAAGCGAAATATGCGATAGAAAGTGAGCGATAAGCGCCTAAAAACTTATCTGCAATAAAGCCGCCCGCGATCGCGAAAAGTGGCCCGATCGCCGAAAAAGCACCAACGATCATCATCGTATCGGCTTCGTTGTAATTTAGATCCTCTAGAAAAAATCGAGTTAGACTTACTAATACACCGTAAAATGATAAGCCAAACATCATTTGGCAGAACATCATGGATTTATTGAGTTTATTCCACATAATTTTGTACTCACATTAGCGGAGAAAGGTAGGTATTGTTATTTCTATTAAATAGTAATGAAACGAAAGATTGAGTATTGAAATAATTGTCGCATAACGTGGAAATGCTGCACTATATTTTCTAATGCTTATATGGCTAAATGCTAATGTGTTGTTCTAGATTAATTTGAATAAAGCAGTGTTTAATCCTGTTTTTATTTAATTTTGTTGTATTTGTTACTGGTTGGTACTGAAGGGGGGGGGTTATAGGATGACTGG
>NZ_WXWT01000131.1:0-18174 GCF_009904725.1 Vibrio sp. V43_P6S15P86 | reverse complement strand
TCGACGGTAAAGAAGTGCTTGTCATGTCTGAAAACGACATCATGGCGATCGTTGAATAATAGCAATCATTGAGTAATTTTTTGCTCAGATTCAATTACGAAATTACACACAAAGAATTTTAGAAAGGAAATCAAAGATGGCTGCTAAAGACGTTAAATTTGGTAATGACGCACGAGTTAAAATGCTGGAAGGTGTAAACGTTCTGGCTGACGCAGTAAAAGTAACACTGGGTCCTAAAGGACGTAATGTCGTTCTAGACAAATCTTTTGGTGCACCAACTATCACTAAAGATGGTGTATCAGTAGCGCGTGAAATCGAGCTGGAAGATAAATTCCAGAACATGGGCGCACAAATGGTTAAAGAAGTTGCGTCTAAAGCAAACGACGCAGCGGGTGACGGTACAACAACAGCAACGGTACTAGCGCAATCTATCGTTAACGAAGGTCTAAAAGCAGTCGCAGCGGGCATGAACCCAATGGATCTTAAGCGTGGTATCGACAAAGCTGTTGCCGCGGCAGTTGAGCAACTAAAAGAGCTTTCTGTTGAATGTAACGACACAAAAGCGATCGCGCAGGTTGGTACTATCTCTGCAAACTCAGACGCAAGCGTAGGTAATATCATTGCAGAAGCAATGGAGCGTGTGGGTCGTGATGGCGTTATCACGGTTGAAGAAGGTCAGGCGCTACAAGACGAGTTAGACGTAGTAGAAGGTATGCAGTTCGACCGCGGTTACCTGTCTCCTTACTTCATCAACAACCAAGAATCAGGCAGTGTTGATCTAGAAAACCCATTCATTCTTCTTGTTGATAAGAAGATCTCAAACATTCGTGAGCTTCTTCCAACGCTAGAAGCTGTCGCGAAAGCATCTCGTCCACTGCTTATCATTGCAGAAGATGTAGAAGGCGAAGCACTAGCAACATTGGTTGTGAACAACATGCGTGGCATCGTAAAAGTTGCAGCTGTGAAAGCACCTGGTTTCGGTGACCGCCGTAAAGCAATGCTACAAGACATCGCTATCCTAACTGGCGGTACTGTGATTTCTGAAGAGATCGGTCTAGAGCTAGAAAAAGTTGCACTAGAAGATCTAGGTCAAGCGAAGCGTGTTTCTATCACGAAGGAAAACACGACTATCATCGATGGTATCGGTGAAGAAGAGATGATCTCTGGCCGTGTTGCTCAGATTCGTCAACAAATCGAAGACGCAACGTCAGACTACGACAAAGAGAAACTACAAGAGCGCGTTGCTAAACTGGCTGGCGGTGTTGCAGTAATCAAAGTCGGTGCAGCGACTGAAGTTGAAATGAAAGAGAAGAAAGACCGTGTAGAAGATGCGCTAGCCGCAACTCGTGCAGCGGTTGAAGAAGGTGTTGTTGCTGGTGGTGGTGTTGCACTTATCCGCGCGGCATCTAAGATTGCTCACCTAACGGGTGACAACGAAGAACAAAACGTTGGTATCCGCGTTGCACTACGTGCAATGGAAGCGCCAATCCGTCAAATCACGAAGAACGCAGGTGCGGAAGACTCAGTGGTTGCGAACAACGTGAAAGCGGGTGAAGGCTCTTACGGTTACAACGCGGCAACAGGCGAATACGGCGACATGCTAGAGATGGGTATTCTAGACCCAACGAAAGTAACTCGTTCTGCGCTACAGTTCGCAGCATCGGTTGCGGGTCTGATGATCACGACTGAAGCAATGGTTACTGACCTACCGCAAAAAGACGCACCAGCGATGCCTGACATGGGCGGCATGGGTGGCATGGGCGGTATGGGCGGCATGATGTAAGCCAGCTTATCTCTTTGCTCTAAGGGAATCCTTATAGCGGAAAGATAACCGACCAAACCTTTAAAAGTCGAGGCATTTGCCTCGACTTTTTTATGCGCGTTATCCGAGAAATATAGCATTCTGATGTGGCTTCGATTGTGAGAGGCGAGTTCAAGAAATGTCAGTGGAAAAACATGAAAATATAAGCAATAAAATTTTTTCTTTTGAGTCAGGTGGTTAAATCTGACCTATTGCTAACACTTTTTGAACGGGGACAGAGCAAAATCTGAACATTACACTATGTTGTAAATTGTTGCTTCCCATCATGGAGATGAAAATGAAAAAGCTTATGACGTCATTGGCGGTTGCAGCCGCTATCGCATCACCAGTTGCTCTTGCTGACAGTACACCTGTGATGTTCTCTACTATCGACAACACAAACGCACCTTCTAACTCGTCAGTTGGTGGTGTTCGTTTAGCTGTGTTGCATGGACAGGTGAATGAGGTCAAAGGTGTCGACTTTTCACTGCTTGGTATGTCAGAAACGGATCGTACGACAGGTGTGAACTTCGGTTTGTTTTTTGGTGCAGCAAAGGTAAACCAAGAAATGAAAGGTGCGTCTTTAGGCTTAGTTAACTGGAACCAAGGTCAGACGACGGGTGTTAACTTGGGTGCTGTCAACATTACGAACAATGTAAAAGGCTTGAACTGGAGCGCGGTGAACTATTCTGAAGGCTACACCATGGCGGATGTGGGCTTGGCGAGTATCTCTAAAAAGTCTAACTTCCAGTTTGGTTTTTTCAACATGACCGATCAAATTGATGGCGTACAAATTGGTCTTTTGAACTGTGCGGATAACGGTTTCTTCAAATGTTTCCCACTCATCAACTTCGCTAAATAATCCCTGAGCAAGTCAGAGTCTTTAGATACAGAAAGCCCTCGATGTTCGTCGAGGGCTTTTTAATTACTGATGGGGTGAAGCGAGTTTATCGGCGCGTTAACTATTTAATTAAGCGGGATGAGGTTTTGCGTTGTTGAATTCTTTGGTGAACCCCTCGGCGCAATGCTTTGATGTGGTTTTCTGCTTTATCCACGCCCAGTAACACTGTTAAAGCCAGTAGGGTAATGACCACCGACTGCGTTAAATAACCCAAACCGATCATCAACCCTAATCCTGCCAGTACCCAAATAACCGCTGCGGATGTTACGCCGTGGATTTTTCCATCGAGTGTCATCATCACGCCTGCGCCTAAGAAGCCGACGCCAGTAATAATCTGACCAAGCACGCGTGCTTGATCGAGTGTATTTGGCGATAACGATACTGCCATCGACATAAACAGGTAAGTGCCTGAAATAATAAGAATTGCCGTGCGAATGCCAACAGGTTTACCACGAGTTTGGCGTTCGATACCGATCATTAGCCCATTAATGGCACAGCATAGTAGGGCAGGCCAGCTGAATGGGCCAAGATCGAAAATTTGTTCGAGTGCTGTATGCATCTTGACCTCCAAAAGAGCGGAGTATGCATAGACTTACCGTGCAAAGCGAACAAAAAGGAACGGTCGTGACGACAAATTTAATTGAGCGTCAGGACCTATTCTAAATGCAAATCCAATGGCGTTTTACTTGGCCTGCCACCAATTTCTCGTGTCAGTTTTGGTACCAGATAACCCGATACACGCGTGATGAGTCCGCGCATAATAGCTCTCGCTTCTTCGTCCGAAATAAAGTAGTGCCCTGCGCCTTGCACCTTATCAAGAACGTGGAGGTAATAAGGCAAGATACCCGCGTCAAATAAGGCCTCACTTAATGCCACTTGAGCTTCTACCGAATCATTCACGCCCTTCAGCAGAACGCCTTGGTTTAGAAGCGTAACGCCCGCTCTTTTGAGCTTGAACATCTGTTCAGCAAATTCGTCATTGATTTCGTTGGCATGGTTGATGTGAGTGACGAGGATGATTTGTAACCTTGATGCTTGCAGCAGTTGGCATAGTTCATCAGTGACTCGAGCTGGAATCACCACAGGTAAACGGCTATGAATACGCAGACGTTTGATGTGAGGTATGTGAGCAATGTGCTCTAAAAGCCAATGAATCTCATCGTCTTTTGCCATTAATGGGTCACCACCTGAGAAGATGACTTCGTTCAACTCTGGTTGCTGCGCCATGTACTCTAAGCACTTGGTCCATGCCTGCTTGCCGCTTTTGTTCTCTTGATAAGGGAAGTGACGACGAAAACAGTAACGGCAATTTACCGCGCAGCCACCTTTGACAATCATCAGGGCGCGGTTGCGATACTTGTGTAGCAGGCCAGGGACTTCATTGTCCTGCTCTTCCAATGGATCATTGGAGTAACCCGGATGCACCTCAAATTCGTCGCTCAGTGGTAAAACCTGACGTAAAAGAGGGTCTTTAGGGTTGCCTTTCTCCATCCTATCGACAAAACTTTGCGGTACACGCTGTGCAAACAGCTTGCGCGCGGCAAACCCGTCTTGCCACGGTGAAGGATCAATTTCCAGTATTTCGAGCAATTTTGCAGGATCAGAGATCCCATTCGCCAACTGTTTGAGCCAGTTTTGCTCAACAGATTCGACTTTTCGGGTTATTATGTGCGGCATTGAATTTAGCTCTAAGAATGTAAGAGGAAAAAATGGCTACAGTTAGCACCAATGAATTTAAAGGCGGTCTTAAGTTAATGCTTGATAACGAGCCTTGTGTAATTCTGGAAAACGAATACGTTAAACCAGGTAAAGGCCAAGCGTTCAACCGTGTTAAAATTCGTAAACTTCTTTCTGGTAAAGTGCTAGAGAAAACATTCAAGTCTGGTGACACTTGTGAAGTGGCAGACGTAATGGATATCGACCTAGATTATCTATATTCAGACGGCGAATTCTACCACTTTATGAACAGTGAAACGTTTGAACAGATCGCAGCAGACGCAAAAGCGGTAGGTGACAACGCTAAGTGGTTGGTAGAAAACAACACTTGTATGCTCACACTTTGGAACGGTAACCCAATTACTGTTACTCCACCAAACTTCGTTGAGCTAGAAGTGGTAGACACAGATCCAGGCCTGAAAGGTGATACTCAAGGTACTGGCGGTAAACCAGCTACGCTATCAACTGGCGCTGTTGTTCGTGTTCCTCTGTTCATCTCAATTGGTGAAGTGATTCGCGTTGATACTCGTACGGCTGAATACGTAGGCCGTGTGAAGTAAGCACTTTAGATTGATTGTTTGAAAGGTCGCTTCGGCGGCCTTTTTTATTGCCTGTAATTCTCTCTTGAATGTCCCTGCATAGAAAATCGATATCCTCCGCAAATTTTCGATGATTTTGTATTATTCGTAAAAATCTTATTTATTTCATGAATCTGTCGATTATTCCTTAATGTAACATTTTGATACATTAGTTCTTGTTGTTGAGTTGCATAGCAATCTGATTTTTATCGATTTAACTCAGTAACAATCCAAAAAGGAGAACAAAATGGAAAGCAGAGGCTTAGGAAGGGGTTTAAAGGTGGAAGAAAGACGTCAGTTACTACACAAAGGATTGAAAGCTGCGGTGTTTGGCGTACCGCTGTTGGCAATAGGCTTAACGATTAATAGCTCTGTGCTGATGACCGATGCAGGTTACAGCTACGTGCATCAGAACAATATCACTGGTGAGTTGGATGTGTTTACTGAACCTGGCATTCATTTTCGCATGCCATTTCTGTCCAAAATCACCAAGTATGACCAAGTGATCACTGTGTCATTCGGTAACAGCAAGGGCGAAGATTTTTATCAACGTCTTGATGCGATTCAGGTGCGATTTGCCGACACCTATATTGGTCAGATCCCCGTAACATTCCGCTTTAAGCTCAGTAATGACCCTGAAGCGGTGAAGAAGATGCATAAAGAGTTCCGCAACAACAGTAACTTGATCGATGCGCTGCTTGTAAAGAACGCACGTAACGTAACGGTGATTACCGCAACCCAATACACGGGTGAAGAGTTTTTCCAAGGTGGTTTGAACCAATTCAAATCGAAACTTGGCGATCAGTTACGAGAGGGGATTTATCTAACAGAGCGACGTCAGGTTGAAGTGGAAGAGTTGGATCTTGCGCCTGTTGGGGCGAATCAAGCTAATCCGAACCAATTACAGCGCACCAATCAACTGGTATGGAAAACCGTGCCTGTCGTAGACAAAACCGGGCAACCAATTCGTCAAGACAATCCGTTACAACAATACGGTATTCAAGTGACGCAGGTGACCATTGGTGACCCGCAGCCAGAAAAGCAATTAGATCAGCTATTGGCAGATAAAAAGCGTTTAGTGGCGGATCGTATTCGCGCGATTCAGGAGCAAGAAACGTCGAAAGCACAGGCGGAGACCGAGCAGTTACGCAAAGAGATTCAACGAACACGTGAAGTGCAAGACGCTCAGCGTGGTAAAGAACTCGCTATTATTGCTCAGCAAAAAGAAGTGGAAGTTGCACGTCAGATTGCAGAGCGTGAAATCGTTGAAGTGGAAAAAACCAAACGACTTGCTGAAGTCGAGAAGGAGAAAGAGCTAGCTATCGCAGAGGCTAACTTAGCCATTCAAAAGGCGAACGCACTTTCTGCTGAGTTTGAAGCGAAAGCGATATTAGCGAAAGGTCGTGCAGAATCTGAGGTCCTAAAAGAGAAGTACTCGGCGTTAGGGGCAAACCGTGAAGTTTATTTGGCAGAGTTGAATCGAGACGTAGCGAACTCGTTGTACAACAACTTGCAAAACTTCCAAGTTCAGATGCCACAAAACTACATTGGTGGTAGCGAAGAAACGGGCTTGAAAACAAACCTAGATGTGATTACTGGCTTTGGCGCCCTGGGTCTTATGGACCAAACGAAGAAGGTCATACAGCAATAAGATCATGGGTGGTCAAAAGCTTAAAAAGCAAAAAGATCATGGGTAACCCAAAGCAATAAAAAAGCTGGCATAGAGCCAGCTTTTTCTTTTTAGTCAGTATCTTAAATCATGAAGATAAAGATAACGGCTAGTGCAGTAATGAGGCCTGCAAATGCATAGCATGCAATTTTACCTATCACACCAGTGTGGAATTTAAGGTCGTGCATGCCGTGGTGTACACGGTGCATCGCATGCCACATTGGTAGAGCTAGGGTGCCAATGATGAATAGCGCACCGATGATACTGGTTGCGAATTCGGAGACACGCTCATAGCTCATCGCTTCTGCATCAATCACGCCTAGTGGGACCAAGATACCTAGCACCAATACCGTGATTGGCGTAATCATCGCGAACCAAGTACCGCCAGCACCAAATAGACCCCACCAGATTGGCTCATCAGAACGTTTTGGTGATGTGTTTACACTATAATTCGGTTTCATGCTCAGCTCCTTACACCACGATGAGAACGATCAGTGAGATGAACGCAACCGCGGCCCACTGAGTCAATACGATGATTTTCTTGTCCACCAGTTTGCCTTTCAAACGAATTGGCATTACTTGCGGCATCATGCTGAAGAAAGTTTGAGCGTGGAATAGGCTACCTAGTAGTGCAACGATGTTGATCGCGACTACGATTGGGTTTGCCATAAAATCCAACCAACCTTGCCATGCTTCAGGGCCTTTCACCAAGCAACCTAAACCGAAAGTTAGGAACAGAGTGAATAGGATCAAAGGCAGCACAGTCGCTTCACGTAGCATGTAGAAGCGGTAGAAAGGATGGTTCTTCCACCAAGTGCGTTTTACTTCACGAACGTAAGGTTTACGATTGCTCATCCTTATGCCTCCACTTTCTTTGGTGAACCATCAGGTTTCAACATAGCAATCACGAAGTCCATAGAAGACTCCACTTTGCCTTGGTTTACTGCCGCTGCTGGGTCAACGTTCTTCGGACAAACTTCAGAACAGTAACCAACAAACGTACAACCCCAAGCACCGTTTTCACCGTTGATAAGCTTCATGCGCTCATCTTTACCGTTGTCACGACTGTCTAGATTGTAGCGGTGCGCTAGCGTTAGTGCAGCAGGACCGATGAACTCTGGGTTAAGACCAAACTGAGGACATGCTGCATAGCACAGACCACAGTTGATACAGCCAGCAAACTGCTTGTATTTCGCCATTTGCTCTGGCGTTTGCAAGTTCGTACCGTCTTCTGGTTTACGGTCGTTACCAATGATGTACGGTTTGATTGCTTCAAGACGTTCGATGAACGGTGTCATATCAACAATCAAGTCTTTCTCGATTGGGAAGTTCGCTAGAGGCTCGATAGTCACACCGTCTGGGTAATCACGTAGGAAGCTCTTACAAGCAAGTTTCGGTACGTTGTTCACCATGATGCCGCAAGAACCACAGATCGCCATACGGCAAGACCAACGGTAAGACAGATCTTTGTCGAGGTGATCTTTAATGTAGCCCAGTGCGTCAAGCACAGACATGGTTTCATCGAATGGCACTTCGAATGTTTGCTTGTATGGTTCTGCATCTTTTTCTGGGTCATAACGCAGAATGTCTACTTTTTGAATGCGATTTGCTGACATTATGCTTGCTCCTCTGCGTTCTTCTCTTCAGCTGCGGCTTTTTCTGCTGCTTCACCGTATAGACGAGCTTTTGGTTGTGACTTAGTGATAGTCACATTGCTGTAATCGATACTTGGCGCTGAATCTGGTTTGTAGAAAGCAAGTGAGTGTTTTAGGAAGTTCACGTCATCACGTTCTGTACAACCGTCGTCCAGACGTTGGTGCGCGCCGCGAGATTCTTTACGTAGAATCGCAGAGTGAACCATCGCTTCTGCGACTTCTAGGCCGTAACCCACTTCGATTGCGTACAGAAGATCAGTGTTAAACACTTTGCCTTTGTCTTTAATGCTGATGCGTTTGTAGCGTTCTTTTAGTTCGGTGATCTTGTTAATGGTTTCTTGCATCAAATCTTCTTGACGGTAGATACCACAACCCGCTTCCATGGTATGACCCATTTCCGTGCGGATGTTTGCCCAGTTCTCATCACCTTCTTGGTTCATCAGTTTGGCGATGCGCTCTTCAACTGCTTTCACTTGAGCATCGATTGCAGACTCGTTCCAACCTTTGAATTCTTCAGCGCGTTTCACTGCGTTTTCACCCGCTACGCGACCAAATACCACGAACTCAGCCAGTGAGTTAGAACCTAGACGGTTTGCACCGTGAAGACCAACAGACGCACATTCACCAACCGCGAATAGACCTTTAATGCGAGTTTCACAGCCGCCGTTTGTCTCGATACCACCCATGGTGTAGTGAACGGTTGGACGAATTGGAATTGGCTCTTTTGCAGGGTCTACGTTCACGTAAGCTTTTGCTAGCTCACAGATGAATGGTAGACGCTCTTGTAGGTACTCTTCACCTAGGTGGCGAAGATCAAGGTGTACCACATCACCAAGAGGGTGCTTGATGGTGTTGCCTTTCTGTTGTTCGTGCCAGAAAGCTTGAGAAACTTTGTCACGAGGACCCAGTTCCATGTATTTGTTCTTCGGTTGGCCAACTGGAGTTTCAGGGCCCATGCCGTAATCTTGTAAGTAACGGTAGCCGTTCTTGTTAACGATGATACCGCCTTCACCACGACAACCTTCCGTCATCAGGATACCTGTGCCAGGAAGACCGGTTGGGTGGTATTGAACAAATTCCATATCACGTAGAGGAACGCCGTGACGGTAAGCCATTGCCATGCCATCGCCCGTTACGATACCGCCGTTGGTGTTACAGTGGTAAACACGGCCCGCGCCACCTGTTGCTAGAACAACAGATTTTGCTTTGATAGTAACAAGCTCGCCTTCAGACATGTGAATAGCAATCAGACCTTGAACTTCGCCTTCATCAACAAGCAGATCCACCACAAAGTACTCATCAAAACGTTTGATGTTGCTGTACTTCATGGATGTCTGGAATAGCGTATGAAGCATGTGGAAGCCAGTTTTATCTGCAGCGAACCAAGTACGTTCAACCTTCATACCACCAAAGCGGCGTACGTTGACTTCACCGTTCTCTTTACGACTCCATGGGCAACCCCATTGCTCCATTTGGATCATTTCGCGAGTCGCGTTCTCTACAAAGTATTCAACAACATCCTGTTCACATAGCCAGTCACCACCGCCAACAGTGTCGTTGAAGTGGTTGTCTAAGCTATCTTCATCCTTGATAACTGCTGCTGAGCCACCCTCTGCAGCGACCGTGTGGGAGCGCATTGGATAAACTTTAGAAATCAGAGCGACTTCTAAGTCTGGGTTTGCTTCAGCCGCTGCAATAGCAGTACGAAGACCAGCGCCGCCTGCGCCGATGACTGCGATATCTGTGGTGATAATTTGCACAGTTATCCTCCAGTGTGTGATTGCGGAAATCCGCTTGTTATTGTCATTACGAGGCGCTCCTTAAAAAGAACTCCCCAAAAGTAGTAGGGTTAGTGTAGATGAGCCACATGGCAGAAAAATTGATGTAATTGGGTTTTTGCTTCGGTAATGCACTTAAGGGCATAGAATTTATAGGTTATGTGACTGCTATCACGGCATCGAGGTTTTGGTCCTCAAGCATTAATATTAGGGATGTTAAACCCGTGTTGCGTGACATTAACCGCATGGATAATAGGATTTTAACTGAGTGTTTTTTGTTCTGCGGCACGAGTAATGCTTGCCTCAAATTGGCGAGCACATTAGTAAAAAGAAGAAGGGATATTCCTCTCTTCTTGAAGAGTAAAAAGCATGTAGAATGAGCCTTTCCTCGCTGAATTAAAGTTTGAGAGACTTGTTATGCAAACCAACTGGCAACCTACTGCTTCCATTGACCAACTTCGTCAACGTGCGACGTTAATCGCGTCGATTCGACAATTCTTCGCTGACCGACAGGTGATGGAAGTCGATACGCCAGCCATGAGTCACGCAACCGTGACTGACATCCATTTGCATACTTTCCAAACCGAGTTTGTTGGCCCAGGCTATGCCGATGGCAGTAAGCTGTTTTTTATGACCAGCCCAGAATTCCATATGAAGCGCCTTTTGGCTGCGGGCAGCGGTTGTATTTATCAAATCAACAAAGCATTTCGTAATGAAGAGAATGGTCGCTACCACAACCCTGAATTCACGATGTTGGAGTGGTATCGCGTTGGCTTTGACCATCATAAATTGATGGATGAAATGGATGACCTGTTGCAGCTGGTATTGAAGTGTGGTGCAGCGCAGCGCATGACGTATCAACAAGCCTTCATTGATGTGTTGGGTGCGTGTCCACTGGAAGGCTCGATGACGGAGCTGAAAACAGCGGCAAGCAAGCTGGGTTTAAGTGACATTGCAGAGCCTGAAGAAGATCGCGATACGTTACTGCAATTGCTATTTAGCGTGGGAGTCGAACACAAAATTGGTCAGGATGTGCCTGCTTTCGTGTACGACTTCCCGGCATCACAGGCGGCGCTTGCGAAAATCAATCCTCAAGACCATCGTGTTGCGGATCGCTTTGAGGTGTATTTTAAGGGAATTGAGCTGGCAAATGGGTTCCATGAGCTCGATAACCCGAAAGAGCAACTGGCGCGTTTTGAGCAAGATAACGCGAAGCGTCTCGACATGGGTTTAAAACCGCAGCCAATCGACTATCATTTGATCTCCGCATTGGAGGCAGGGTTGCCAGATTGTGCGGGTGTTGCGTTAGGCATCGATCGTTTGATCATGCTAGCGCTCGGCTGTGACCACATTGATCAAGTGACGGCTTTTCCATTCCCAATCGCATAAGGATATTCAATGAACTTGGCTGCTGCACGTTTGGTCATTCTCAGCTACGCAATACTGATCGCTTACTTATCGTTGAGCTCGGGCGAGTTGCAAGACTGGGGCAACATTGCGTATCTTGATAAAATGCAGCACGCCATGGCGTACAGCGGATTTGCGTTTTTAGGTTGCTTTTGCGTGTGGCGTTGGCGTCAGCGTTGGGCGGTGGCGATTAGTATCTTATTATTTAGTGCTGCCATCGAATGGCTACAAGGGTATGTCGGAAGACAAACCTCTTGGTTAGACCTTGTCGCCAACTCAACGGGTATTCTAACTGGTCTGTTATGTTACCGTATTTGGAGCCTCTATCGACCTAGGTTGGTGAAGTCGCTATACTCGATTCGTTAATGAAGAGGGAACACGATAACAATGAAAACGCGCGACAAAATCGTCTACGCGGCACTGGAGTTGTTCAACCAACATGGTGAACGCAACATCACCACCAATCACATTGCCGATCACATCGAAATTAGCCCAGGTAATCTGTATTACCACTTCCGTAATAAGCAAGAAATCGTTCGTGAGATCTTTGCGCTTTATTCAGCAGAACTTTTAGAAAGATTTACCCCTATTCAAGGCTCACAAGAAAGCCTGACTATGCTGAAGAGCTACCTAGACTCCATCTTTACGCTAATGTGGAAATACCGCTTTTTCTACGCGAATCTACCTGAGATCTTGTCACGAGATGAGCAGTTACATGAGCAGTACATCGATGTGCAAGAAAAGCTGCAAGCGAACCTCATTGCGATCATGCAAGAGTTTGTATCGCTGAAGCTGCTTAATGTTGATCAACAGCAGTTGAAGTCACTGGTGTGTACGTTGCATTTGATTGCGTGTAGCTGGTTGGCGTATCAATCTGCAATGGCTTCGAAAACCAGCATCACTGAGCAAATGGTGAAGCAAGGGATGTTGCAGATGCTTAATGTCGTTAAGCCATTAGCAACTGAGCAGGGGTTAGAGCAGCTACTGTTATTGGAAGATGCGGTCAGCAATCTACACAGTTAAACGCCAAACTGCTTAATATTTCGAGAGTCACTCTCATTTTCGAGTCGTGGCTCGAGTTGACTTGTCAAATATGCCACGCACAATAGTCCTCATACCGTTCAGCCCTCTCTGGGATATGACTCTCGATAAAGGAACTATCGCTCCATGAATTACGACATTTTTAATGGCGATGCTGATGGCATCATTGCGCTTCTACAATTACGCTTGGCTGATCCTATCGAGGCTCAGTTAATTACTGGTGTAAAGCGCGACATCAAGCTGGTGGAAAAAGTAGACGTGCAAGCGGGTGATGAGCTAACGGTGTTAGACATTTCGATGGAAAAGAACATGGTAGGCCTAGAGCAAGCATTGGCTCAAGGCGCGCACGTGTTTTACGCCGATCACCATAAGGCGGGTGATATTCCTCAGCATGGCAACTTGGATGCGCACATCGATCTCGATGCCAACATGTGTACAGCTTTAATTGTCGATCAATTGCTAAATGGACGTTTTCACACATGGGCGATTACGGCGGCTTATGGCGATAACATGATCGCGAAAGCAGATGAATTGGCTGACAAGGTCGGATTGTCACACGATCAGAAAGCGCAGCTTAAAGAGCTTGGCACTTTGATTAATTACAACGGTTACGGTTCGAAAGTGGATGACTTACATTTCCATCCAGCGGATTTGTACCAAGCTTTGCTGAAGTACGCGTCGCCATTTGACGCTATTGAAGATAAAACCTCGCCTTACTACCAACTGCAGTCTGCTTACCAACAAGATATGGATGCAGCTCTGGCACTGCCTGCCACGCATGAGAGCGGTAAGCTAAAGCTGTTCGAACTACCAAACACGGCCGCATCACGTCGAATCAGCGGTGTGTATGGCAACTGGCTGGCAAATCAAAACCCAGATTCTGCTCATGCAGTACTCACCGAAAATGCAGATGGCACTTACACGGTCTCTCTACGTGCCCCGTTGAACAACAAACAAGGCGCCGTTGCCGTGTGTGGGCAGTTTCCAACTGGTGGCGGCCGAGAAGCGGCGGCAGGCATCAACGCCTTAAGCAAAGATGATGTAAGTGCTTTTATTGATGCGGTAGAAACGTACTACGCATAGCATTTGCCAAAATATGAATACAAAAAAAGGAGCCGAGTGGCTCCTTTTTTATTATAAGTCGATGAGTCAGATAATCAGCGCTTCAACCAAGATTTCGGGTTTTGCGCTTCACTGTTGCGGCGAATTTCGAAGTAGAGTGATGCGCGATCTTGCCCGCCAGTATCACCCGCAAGAGCGATCACTTCGCCTGCGGTGACTCGATCGCCTTCTTTTTTCGTCAACGCTTGGTTGTAGCCGTAGAGCGTCATGTCGCCTTTGCCGTGGTCAAGCAATACCACTAAGCCATAACCGCGTAAATACTCCGCAAATACGACAGTGCCCGGGTAAACGGCTTTCACTTGTTGACCGTAATTGGCCGCAAGCACCATTCCCTTCCAGTTTACTTGCCCGGTTTGGCGAGTACCGAAGTTGTGTAATACACGACCTTTGAGTGGCCATGGCAGTTTACCGCGCTGTTTGCCCAGTCCGTCCATTGGCACAGCATTACGCTTAGCCGCTTTGGCGATCTCGGCTTTTAGGCGTGTTTCGTTGCGCTGCAGTTCAGCAAGGTAGCGTTTATCGTTCTTGATACTGCTCTGAATTTTATTCAGGGTTTGCTTACGTTTGGATTGTGTACTTGCCAGCGCCGTACGTTTCTCAGATTGCTGTTTGAGTAACGTCTCGATTTGCTCTTTTTCTAGCTCAAGCTGGTTTTTGTTGTGTGCCAATTCTTGAGTGGTTTTGGTGATTGCATCAATCACTTCAGCACGCGCTTTGGCTAAGTGCTGGAAGTATTGACTCATGCGGTCTTCTTCCACACCTTGATTCAACAAGTGACCATTGGCTTTCGCTCGTTCGGTCACGTAATACGTTTGCAGCAACTGTTTGAGCTCTTCCTCTTGCTCTTGGCGCTGCGCTTCTTGCAAGGCAATTTTCTCTTCTAGCTTGTCTATGTTTTTGTCTGCTTGTGCCAGCTCAGATTTGGTTTGTCTTATTTCGCGCTCAAGTTTAGAAATGCCAAGTTCTTGCTCTTTGAGCGATTTTTGTAGCTCATTGAGTTGCTTTTCTTGGGAAGAGAGAGATTTGCGTTGACGGCTTATCTCACTTGATACGCCTTTGAGCTCTTGTTGACTAGCGGCAGAAGAGGCGAGGGGGTATGTGGCAGATAAAGCACAAGTTAATAAAATAGCCGAGCGTAGAACAGGGTGATTTTGTTTTCGCACTTGAGATTTACCTACCACGTTGTTGTCAAAAGGTTTGTTGACGATTAAATACCATCTCCATGGATAAAGCTTTGTGATTTACCATTAAAGCCTTGATCCATATCGAGAGAAGGTTTGTCCGTTTTTGGACGACCGACGATTTTCGCAGGAACCCCCGCCACAGTTGTGTGTGGTGGTACTGCTTGCAATACCACAGAGCAAGAACCGATTTTCGCGCCTTCGCCCACTTCGATATTGCCAAGAATTTTTGCACCTGCACCAATCATCACACCTTCACGGATTTTCGGGTGACGATCGCCGCACTCTTTACCCGTACCGCCTAAGGTAACGTCTTGTAGAATTGAGACGTCATTATCGATAACTGCAGTTTCACCGATGACGATTCCCGTTGCGTGGTCGAGCATGATGCCGCTACCAATGCGTGCTGCCGGGTGAATGTCTACCTGACACGCAACCGAAATTTGGTTTTGTAGGTAGGTGGCCAGTGCATGGCGCCCTTGCTTCCATAGCCAGTTTGCCACGCGGTAGCCTTGCAGAGCGTGGTAGCCCTTTAAGTACAGCAGCGGCATAGAGTACATCGAAACTGCAGGGTCGCGATTAACCGTGGCACAAATGTCACAAGCGGCACAATCGGTAATGGTTGGGTCGGCAGAGAACGCTTCTTCTACCACTTCACGTACTGCCATTGCTGGCATCGATGCCGTGTTTAACTTGTTTGCCAAAATGTAGCTGAGCGCGGCACAGAAACTTTCATGCTTGATGATGGTGGCATGGTAAAAGCTGGCCAGCATTGGCTCTTGCTCTGACATTTCGCGGGCTTCTGAGACAATTCTGTTCCAGACTTTTTGTTTTTCGCAGTGTTTCATTCTCAATATCCTGAGTGGTTCTTCCGTGACCCGACAACTTCTATTCTTCTCAGATGAGGTGCGAAGGGGCGTAGAGTGCTACTTTCCTTCGGCTTTTTTGTCACGAGCAAGTAAATCTTGCGCTGCCAGGCGTGCATCCTTCCCTTGATACAATACTTGATAAATTTGATCAACAATTGGCATCTCAACACCCATGCGTTGAGAGAGCATCCATACTTCTTTCGTGTTGCGGTAGCCTTCTACGACTTGGCCAATTTCTTCTTGTGCCGTGTCGACGTCTTTACCTTGACCTAGCGCTAAACCAAAGCGGCGGTTGCGTGATTGATTGTCGGTACACGTTAGGACAAGGTCGCCCAAACCAGCCATACCCATGAAGGTTTCTGGTTTTGCACCAAGCGCAGCACCAAGACGGCTCATTTCGGCCAAACCACGAGTAATCAATGCAGTACGCGCGTTGGCTCCAAAACCGATGCCGTCAGACATACCCGCACCAATTGCGATAACGTTTTTCACCGCACCGCCCAATTGCATGCCGATAAAGTCACTATTGGCGTACACGCGGAAAGTTTTGCTGCAGTGGATTTTTTCTTGTAGGTCAGCGACAAATTCAGCATCTGGAGAAGCAACTGAAATTGCAGTAGGCATGCCCATCGCGAGCTCTTTGGCGAACGTTGGGCCAGACAATACAGCCAGTGAGTAGTTTTCACCGATAATGTCATAAGCGACGTCTTTCAGCAGACGACCCGTTTCTGGCTCAAGACCTTTGGTTGCCCAGCAGATACGAGAGTCTTCACGTAAGAAAGGCTTACAGCTGTTCAGTACGATGCCAAAAACATGGCTTGGAACCACAACCAATAAATCTCGGCTTGCTTGTACGGCTTTTTCTAAATCCGATTCAATGATCAAGCTTTCAGGGAAATCAACACCAGGTAAGAAAGCGTGGTTCGCGCGATCCGCTTCTAAACGTGCCATGTGCTCAGGCTCGTGTCCCCAAAGGACTACGTTCGCGCCGTTACGAGCGAGTGAGATCGCCAGAGAGGTACCGTATGAACCTGCGCCAATCACCGTCATTGCGATGTCTTTACCGTAAGCATTGTTTGTATTTGCTTGTGTCATGCTACCGCCTAATTGTCTTTCTACTAGTAGAATCTAGTTCCTAATCGTCAAATTTTACGCCTTCTGGCGATTAGGAACTAGGAACTTTTGTCAGAAATAAAAAATGCACATTGCATCGGATGGTAGACGCTCTGTGCATTTTATTAGAGTCGGTGACGTCAGCACTCAGGCTATTCGTCACTTACAAAAAGTGAATTACGCTTCAGCTTCGCCTTGTTGAGCTTGCTGTTGTAGGTAGTTCATGAATAGCGCGTCGAAGTTAACTGGCGCTAGGTTCAGTTGAGGGAACGTACCTTTAACCACTAGGCTTGAGATAGTTTCACGAGCGTATGGGAATAGGATGTTCGGGCAGAATGCGCCTAGGCAATGTGCTAGTTGGCCTGCTTCCATTTGCTCAGCAGTGAAGATACCACCTTGTTGAACTTCACATAGGAACGCTGTTTCTTCTTCGTTCTTCACAGTTACAGTTAGACGTAGAACCACTTCGTAAACGCCTTCACCAAGCTCACGGCTTTGAGTGTCTAGGTCTAGTTTAACGTCTGGGTTCCATTCTTTTTGGAAGATTACTGGAGAGTTTGGCGCTTCGAAAGAAACGTCTTTTAGGAAGATGCGTTGAATTGCGAAGTTTTGTTGTGCTTCTTGAGGTGCTGCTTCAGCCATTTTTTAATCCTTAAATAAATATTTGTAGAGCCTAGAAACGTCTAAACTCAGAAAACTGGTATGTCCCGAGACTAACTGAGCCAATCTACCTTGACTAGATGAAGCGTGTATTACGTGCAAAGCGTCACAACTTAATGCTTCAACTGCTTTCAATTTGCTCAGTTTATTATCCACGAAGCTTGGCAAAAACACGCTTGAATGCGTACCTTATCTTTTGCCTCTGCCCCGTTATCGAAGCTGCCGGGTATTACTTTTTACCACGTACTAAAGGCAGGTTCGCTTCGTTCCATGCAATCAAGCCGTTCTTCAGTAGGCTTACTTTTTCAAAGCCTGCTTTTACTAATAGGTTCGCGCTTTCTTGAGCGTTTTGCCCTGTCTTGCATACCACAATGATTGGGTCTGATTTGTGGTTTTCAAGGCTACCAAAGTTACCCGCTTTGATATCTGACGGTAAAATGTGAAGTGAGTCGGTGATATGACCTTTTTTGAACTCGTCCTTTGTGCGGATATCCACTACAACGCCGTTTTCACGGTTCATAAGATGAGTCAGTTGGTTTACGTTGATTTCTTTGTATGCGGCCGTCGCTGACTTCACGATGTTCATGATAAAGGCGACAAGAAGACCTACCCAAACCAAAGATAGAATCATGTTCTGTTGGAAAAATTCAATGTACTCTTGCATGTCTTGAGCTCTTACGCTG